>JACMJO010000328.1 GCA_014380605.1 Fimbriimonadaceae bacterium
ATCAGCTACGACTGGTCGCGAAGCTTTTCCTCTAGCGACGCTGACTACTACAAGTGGACCCAATGGATCTTCGAGCTCCTGTACAAGAAGGGTCTGGCATACCGGAAGATGGCGGCCGTCAACTGGGATCCGGTCGACAAAACGGTTCTCGCGGACGAGGAGATCATTGGGGGCAGAGCGGAGAGATCGGGCGCACTGGTTGAGAAGAAATACATCGCCCAGTGGTTCTTCAAAATCACTGCCTATGCGGAACGCCTCCTGAACGATCTGGATGACCTGGACTGGCCGGAAGGGATCAAGGCTCAGCAGCGGAACTGGATCGGGAAGTCGGAAGGAGTCCAGTTCCGACTGGAGGTTCGATTCATGGGCGAACAGGACTATGACCGAGCCTGGGGGCGGGGCGTTGCGACCGTGCCCGAAGCCAAGACGATGTCGGATGAACTTGAAGCGCTGAAAGCCGAGGTTCTGGCCGGCGGATTTCAGCCCTCGGGCGACCCTAAGATCTCAGCAAGGGCGGATGAGCTACTGTCCAAGGCAGAGTCGGCGGCATTCAAGGCCGACCGGCCGATCGAAAGCGAATCGGTTGCCCATGCCTTTGAAGCCGCATCTGTGAAGGCGGGCTTAGAATTCAATCCGCGCGACAAGAAACTTAGCTTCGAGGTCTTCACAACCCGCATCGACACCGTATTCGGGATGACGTTCTGCGTGCTTTCGCCAGAGCATGAGATCGTCGATAAGATTCGCGCCGGGGTCGATCCTGATCACCAAATGGCCATCGATGCGTATCGCGAATTAGCGAAAGCCAAAACGGATACCGAACGAATCGCGGACGATAGAGACAAAACCGGCGTCTTCACCGGCGCATACGCGATCAATCCTGCCAACAACAAACCAGTCCCGATCTGGATCGCCGACTATGTTTTGGCTGGCTACGGCACTGGTGCGATCATGGCGGTTCCCGGGCATGACCAGCGAGACTTCGACTTCGCGATGAAGTTTGGCCTGGACGTGATTCCGGTGATCAAGCCGGATCAGCCGTATCTCAAAAGCTTCCACAAGGATGGCGAGTTCGTTTACGAGCAAGCCCTGGCGGCGTATCTGCGCAATGTAAAGGCATACAACCCAACCTTTGTCTCGAAAGACTCGTCGATGATCAATTCCGGCGAGTATGACGGGATGACCTATGAAGAAGGCACCGCTTCATTGGGACGTTGGATGGAAGGACTTGGCATCGGCGAGCGCAAGACCCAGTACAAACTCCGCGACTGGCTGATCAGCCGCCAGCGATACTGGGGCTGCCCGATTCCCATCATCCACACCAAAGACGGTGAAGAGCAACTGGTGCCGGTAAACGCGTTGCCAGTGGAACTCCCGGCGGTTGAAAATTATGAGCCCTCAGGCGATGGCTCTTCCCCGCTGGCTCACATTCCCGAGTTCGTCAATACAACCGATTTGGACGGGCGATTGGGGAGTCGGGAAACGGACACGATGGGCGGATTCGCTTGCTCTTCTTGGTACTTCCTGCGATTCTGCGATCCGCACAACCCCGCCAAAGCTTGGGACCCGGAAAGGGCCAACTATTGGATGCCGGTCGATTGCTATGTTGGAGGCGCGGAACATGCCGTCATGCACCTGCTCTATGCCCGCTTTTGGACCAAGGTGCTGTTTGACGAGGGACTCGTCAACGTCAAGGAACCGTTTGCCCGCTTAGAAAACCAGGGACAGGTCCTTGGGCTGACCCCGTATCGAAAGCCACGGGAAGGCGAGTCGCTCGGCCAAGGCGAGGATGGCGTTTTGGTTTCGTTTGAGGAGGCGAAAAAGCTGCCCGAAAGCGACCTGCTCTGGCGATGGTCGCGTATGAGCAAATCCAAGGGAAATGTGGTCACTCCCGACGAGATTGCCGCGACCCACGGCGCTGACGCCTTGCGAATCTACTTGCTCTTCGTAGCTCCTTTCAACGCCGACGTGGAGTGGAAAAACGAAGGCGTGGATGCAGCCTCAAAGTTCCTGTCGAGAGTGTTCCGTTTCATAGAAGAGAACAAAGCGAGCTATGTCGAGAACTGGCGAGACCTGATCGCCTTTGAAGAGTCGAGTTATGTGGCAAAGGCGATTCGCAGAGCGACCCACAAGGCGATCCGAGACGTCACCAAAGATATTGACGAGTTTGGGTTCAACACGTATGTTTCGTGGCTGATGAAGTATCTGAATGCCCTGAATGACGCGACTCCGGGCACTCCCTCCCCCATTTCGCAGGAAACCTCTGCAAAAAGCGAAACTCCCTCGGAAATGGAGGAGGGGGCAGGGGGTGAAGGTGACCGCAGCGAGGCCCTGGCACTGTCCGAAGCTATAGAAACCATCATCCTGCTCCTATCCCCAGCGGCGCCCCATAGCGCCGACGACCTTTGGGAGTCCATCGGAAAAGCCGGATTCACCTATGAGGCAAACTGGCCCAAATTTGAGCCTGCGCTGGCTGAGGATGACTTGAAAACCATCGCTTGCCAAGTCAATGGGAAGCTCCGAGACACATTTGAAGCGTCGGCAAAAGCAACGAATGAAGAGCTAGAGGCGTTAGCAAAAGCATCACCAAAAGTGCAAGCTCAACTGGAAGGATTGACCATCCGGAAGATCATCGTCGTTCCCGGAAAGCTGGTGAACATCGTTGCCAATTAAGTCGCCGATTGGTTTGATTCTGCTTGTGGTGTTTGCAGTCTCTGGTTTAGTGGCAGGGTGCTCAGGGAACTCAGCGTCCTCTGGACCAGAAGTGCCCATCATTGGCTCCGATGGCGACTACAAGCAAGTTCTTGCGGATGCCGAGAGGCTATCTAGCAGTGGCCTGCAAAAGATTGCAAACGATGAGGAGATCAGCGCTAAGGACCGAGCCGACCTGACTGCCGCTTCGGCTCAATTCCAAGGTCTCATCGCTTTTGAGCCTGGCAAATTCGCGCCGTACCTGGCCCTTGGAATGATATATCGAGGGCTTGGCAACCTGGAGGATTCGGAGAGGATGCTCAAGCAATGCCTCAACAACCTCCCCAAGAGCACCGATCCTGCCATCGTCCAAACTGCGGCAGAAGCGAAGAGCCAACTTTCCAAAGTTCTCCTTGCCCAAGGGAAGTCAGAGGATGCTTTGACGGAGGCTAATTTGGCGGTCGAGACCGACCGCCAGAATCCGAGCTACTTGGTAACTCGCGCTTCCGCTCTGATTCAGCTAAAGCGCATGGAGGAGGCCAAAGCCGATCTCAAGGAAGCGCTGAAAATGGACCCAACCCTGACCCGCGCTTCGGGCATGCTTAGGCTCATCAAGTAAGGGAGCTTCGCTTGATCTCTGCCCACGGCCGGGGATAGACGTCTGGCGTCGGATCAACTTTTTCGAAGACAGCGAACAACCGAACAATCGCGGTTCCTGGCAGTTCGCGCTCAGTTGTTTCTCGAAGTCGCAAGCCGATCTTTGACGCAAGAAAGGCTTCGATGCTTTCACGCTCTACAGGTGTACGCATCGGAATGACAAGCCCGCCGATTTTGGCGCACGGTGCGCTGATCTCAAGCTGCACCGCCAACGGGGCAACTGCGCGACCCGTGACCACGTCGAATCGGTCGCGTACTCCCCATTCCTCGGCGCGAGCCATAACGATTTCAAGATTGGGCAAGCCTTGAGTGCTTAGAAACCCTAGCATCTTCCCGTTTGAGTCAAGGCCCGTGACCCTAAGATCGGGCCTGGCACAGGCAAGGGGCCATGCTGGGAAACCAGGACCAGTTCCAATGTCCAACACAGAAGATCCAACGGGGATCAAGTCTTGAAACAGAAGGCTATCGACAAAGTGCCGCAGCCAGGACTCTTCCTGAGGCACACGGGTGAGGTTCATCACCGCGTTCGCATGGTACAGGGCTTGCTCGAACGCATCGAACCGATCGATCTGTTCTCCAGACAGAGCTAAGCCGAGGACCCCCAAGGCGTCAGAGAAACAATCATGATTCACCGCCACCCATGATGACTCAA
>JACMJO010000329.1 GCA_014380605.1 Fimbriimonadaceae bacterium
CGACGATGGCATCTGGCCTCATGTTTTCCAGGAGATTAAAGAGCATCTGGGTGAAGCCATAAAGCGCATTGGTCGGCTTGCCGTCTGCGGTAGAAAGGTACCGAGTGGCAAAGAAAGCTCGATACAGCAGGCTATAGCCATCGATGATGACCAGGCGCTTACGGTCCATGGCTAGTAAGTTACCTGGGGAAGGGGAGAAGGGGAACGGAAGAAGGGAATCAAGGTTTGAGGGGCGTTTTCTCCGTTTCTCGGATTGCCTACTCCCCTTACTCCCTAGTTCCCTGATTCCCTTTTCCCCCAACCCCCTTGTCCCAATCAACTAGGCCATTCGCCCTTTGTTGAGATCCCTGGCAAACGATAGCTCTCGCCACGTGCGTTCAAAACGTATCTTTAACCAGCGCCTTCAACTGAGTTGGGATGGGAACGGAAATGGATTGGAAATCACTGTTTGGACGAAGGATATTCAAGCTTGTGTCGGTAGGGACGATCATTGCTAGCGCCTTCCTAGTGCAACCCTACCGACCAGTGGTGCTGGTGGGCAACTCTATGAATCCCACGTACCAAAATCAGGAGTGGGCGATTGCAACCACGGACGTCCAAACGCTCGCGGTTGGCGACATCGTCGTAATCCAAGGCGCCGACAGCCCTATCGTTAAGAGGATCGCCCACCTGCCCGGTGGTTGGGTCAGATACGTCCGGTTCGGCAACGAGTGGATGTTTGCGGACACCAAGACCAAGGAACTCAAGCACCCGGAGCGATTTCCATTCAAGATGGTCCGCGTGCCCGAAGGATATGTTTTCGTCCTTGGCGACAATCCGATTGCCTCGATAGATTCCAGGCAACTGGGAGTGCTTCCGATCGCGTCCATCAAATCCAAGCTGGTTGACCCCAAGGTTGCTCAGCCCCTGTCAAAGCTTTACGAATAGCTACGCCGGTCGCCGAAAAAAGAATTTCTCGCCGTGCATGAGAAGGAATCGAGCCCCAGCCCGTCGTATTAGGACCACCGGGTACAATGACGTACTGCCTGATTTACATCGGGAGACCGGTGCCATCCACTTCTGGCTGAGGAGAATTCTGCCTTGAGCGCAATGGTATATCGACCACTAAGGTACGAGCAGATGATGAAGGCTGCGGAAGCCTATGATGTGCGTGCGCGTCGTATGTTTGGCGGCATGGGCGTTTATACTGGCGAACGCATGTTCGCCTTCCTGATTGGCGAAGAGATCGGTTTAAAACTCTCGCCTGAAGACTTTGACGAAGCAATGCTGCTCCCCGGGGCAGGTCCCTTGCATCCCGATGCTGAATCCGAACCCATGCGCGAGTACGTCAACATGCCTAAGCACGTGTTAGACAACATCGAACTGTTCGTCATGTGGGTCGAACGAAGCGCGGGATACGTTCGCAAGAAAGCCCTGTTGGGCTGAACCATCCACTCCTGATTTGCGTCGCCTAGCTAATGTCCGAGAACCGTTCCCGGAAGTGGTTGAAGATTTCATGCATTGGCTGTGTCGGCCTGCCTTGCGTCGGTTTGATGCTCACCTTTGGTTGGGTCAAGTGCCAAGTTGGGAAAATCGGAGACCAACTTCCTAAGGAACTAGCCGCGCTCAAGAAGATGGGAGTGCCGACCGAACCGGCTGACTTGGCTCCAAATCCCCCCATTCCAACCGGGCAAAATGCTGGAGTTCTCTTGGAAGAGCTCATCGCGGAGCTCAAGGAGCTAAGGAACGACGCCAACTACAAAAAGGCTTACAACGAGCTAAGTTCGAATCGCAAGGCGAACCCGGAAGACAATCCGCTTGTGGTGACCGCAATAGCCCAATTTGGCGGCTATCTTAAAAAGGCCGACCGGTTAGGCTCTTTTCGTCGCCTAGATTTTCATCGGGACTACAGCTTGGGGGCGTCCCTTATGTTTCCAGAATACGCGGACATCAAGGAGATCGCCAAGTGGCAAGCGGCCAGGTCTCGCCTCTATATCAAGGAAGGCAATCTCTCGGGAAGCTTGTCTGCCCTTAGGTCCATCTTCGCGATGGCGAGGCAGTGTTTTGATGAGCCTACGATTATTTCTGCGTTGGTCGGTATAGCGATCGACGCCATTGGCCAGAGAGCTTTTGAGACGCACTTGGAGGCGATCAAGGCAAACCAGCCTGCATTGGCTGAGGCGAGGAACATGCTCGAATCGTTCCAAAGCGATTTCAACCTCAAGTGGTCGCTAGCCGGCGAAGTGATTATGGGTCGCATCTATATCCAGAGTCTAAGAAAGTGGAACGACGCTATGTGGATGGATTCTGAAGGCGGGTACGAGACTGAACCTTCTAGGCCCGATCCAATTGATCGAATGACTCTGGGCGATCCTTCAGTTCGACGAATGTTCGAAGCGAAGTACCTGGAGCTTTGGCGAAAAGCGCACGAACAGATGCCGAAGTCCAACTCAGACTGGAAGGGGATTGGGAAGGCCATGGCTACCATCGAGAAAACTCTGGAAAACGATAACTCGGCAGAAAACTACCTGAATCAAATCCTCTACCCGGTATTCGGCCAATTTGCCAACGCCGCTGGCTTATTCCAAGCCCGATATCGCCTTTCCCTCCTGTCCATCCGCCTGTTGCAAGACCGAGTTCGTGGACTGCCAACCGATCTGACCAGATACGGTCAGCTTGCCATCGACCCGATGGACGGCAAGCCGATCCGCTACATAAGAAAAGGAGGCGGATTCAAGATTTGGAGCGTCGGTAGAGACGAGGTAGACAACAAAGGAGCCAAGTACTACCCAGGCTCTGGCATGTCCAACCAGAACGTCGATGAAGTGATGTACTTCTTTTATCCTGAAAAGGCGCCACCTCCGCGATTCCAAGCGGGCGGCATGTCGACGACAACGCCAATCGGCGGACCACCGACTGCTGGCACATATTCCCCCTAAAGATACGGGGACCTCAATCCGAGAATCCTATTAGGCCGCTTTTGGCCATAGGGGAAAAACCTAAAGTAGGTTCTTAGAGATGCAGGTTGAAAACATAGAGTGCCAGATCGCACAGGCCCAAATCGGCAACTTCCTTGCCGGCAGCGGGCTCTCCGACGAAACCATCCGTCAGCTTGAAGAGCACATCGCGGATTGCTCCAGTTGCAAAGCCGTTCTCAACAACCGTCGAGACGAGCTTAAGGCGATGCTGACCGGCCAAAGAGCCGTCGTCGATTTCGAACAGATTGCAAAAGAAGCGGAAGCGACGAAACCCAAGAGTATTGCCACGGCTCTGAGAAAGAAGTCGCTTCAGCAGATGCTTGAAACGACGCAGGCGTTGCCGTTCATCCATGAGCCAAAGGCCGTGGTGCAGGACATTGAGGAGGCGGCTGTTGTGTCCAGCCTGCCAAAGCCTAAAGCAACCAACAATTGGAAACCGCTGGTCTATTCCCTCGGCTTAGCCGCAGTTTTAGTTGGAATGAGCCTGTTCTCAAAGAACATTGCCGCCGTCTTCGGACCAAGAGCAAGTGAAGCGACAAATCTGGCCGCAACCAAAGGACCTGAGGCAAACGGAGTGGCCAACTCCGCTGCGCTCGTAGAACCACCAGTTTCATCAGGAAGCAGTACATCTAGCGCAACTGCCGACGCTACGCAGCCTGTCACTGCCGCAATGGGGGCCGAAACTGAAGTGGAGAAACCCGGCGAAACCAAGCGAGAGCCTAGTGGTGAAGCTACAACCGAATCAACGACGAACAACGTTACCGGTCCAACCCCGCCGCCGGTAAAAGAGGACTTCGAAGCTGAGAGCATCGCCGCGAACGCCCTTGGCGCATCGACGGGAGCTTTGGCTACCACTCAGTTTGAGGCAGTTGAACCTAACCCGGTTCCGCCCACAGTCGCTAAGCCAAACCCAACCGCTCCATCCAAGCCAGTGGTCGCAAAGACCCCACCAAAGCGAGTGGCCGCTCGAAGAATCACTCGCCGCAAGCCGATACGCCGGGCCGCGCCCCGCAAAGCCACACCGGTCCGCAGTCGAGGAATCAAAGTTTATAACCCGTAAGGGGGAGGAAAGTCACGATGAAACGCATCATGCTCGCAGTTGTCTTCGCCAGTCTAGCGGTTGCTAGTTTTGGGCAGGAAGTTAAGCCAACGATCTCGATCAACGCCAAAGGCGACGACGTTCGCTCGGTGATCCACGACCTTTTCAAACAAGCGAACAAGAATTTCGTTCTAAATCCCGGCGTCAGGTTCGTGCTATATCTCTCGTTGGACAAAGTGCCGTTCGATGATGCGCTCTCCATCGTCTGCAAAAACGCCAACCTGAAGTTCGAGGTCCAAAAGGACATCTACTACATTTCGGTGAGCCCACCGAAGCCGGTGATCGAGCCCAAGCCAATCATCGAGGAAAAGAAAGTCGAAGTAAAGCCGATCGCCAAGATCGAGCCGTCGAAACCGAAGGGCACCTTGCCGACCACGGTGCTCGCCAAGAAGGTCACCACGCGGCTACAGAAGCGGGAAATCAAGGATGTCATCGCGCTCCTTGCCCAACAGACCGGGATCACTATTCAGCTTGCAGACGACGTGCCTGCGTTCAAGCTGGATGCATTCCTTATCAACACGTCGCTCAAGTTTGCGTTGGACGAGATCACTCGGGCGACCAAGCTCAGATATCGATTCACCGACCAGCTCTCGATCGCGATCGAGAAGCAACCGTAAAGGAGCTATTGAAGGGCCCTAGCGATCATCGCTAGGGCCCTTCTTACGTTTGCCTAGCCGACAAGCGAAAAGATCGCCTTCGTCAGGTGCTCGGCAATCAAGCTGTGTCCGAGCTGAGAAGGGTGAACGCCATCTGGGGCAAGCGACTCTAGCCCATCCTTGCATGCCGCGGCGGCAAAGATTCCATCCAGAGGAACCAACGCAGCGGCATGTAGCCACGCCACCCTTCGTACCGCATGGATTTTTGGGTCCAAATCATCCCGCCACTTCACCCGGTCCTTGGGCGTCGGTAAGACAAAGGGCTCAAGCAGAATAAGCTTCGCCCCCGATCGTCTCACCGACGCGCTGATCCTCTCCAAAGACGCTTCAAAGTCGGCGATAGGAGAAGCCACATTGGAGTCGTACCGACGCCAAGTGTCGTTGATGCCGATGAGAATTGCCACCAGGTCGGGTTTGAGGGCGATGCAATCCTCCTCCCACCTTGATTCCAGATCGTAGGCACGATTGCCACTGATGCCTCGATTAAAGAATTCGTGCCCATCGACATCAAGTTTCTGGGCGACTATCGCTGCATAGCCATCGCCAAGACTGCTTGGGTCAGAGCGGTTGCGCCCGCAATCGGTGATGCTGTCGCCTTGGAAGAGAATACGCATTGAGCACAGTTTAGACCTCATGCCTGCGAACACAGCAACCTCGTAATTTGGCCCAAACAGTTGAGCCTGGGAACGTTGACAACAGGTGCCAAAGTATTGCTTGGAGTCAGTTATGAACCTTGCCGAAGCAGCCCCCGTTACGTTGACCCTGGATGTTCGCCAGCGGAAGGACGTGTGGCGATCCATCGTCGCCGAAATCGAGCGTTACCTGGACTCGGTGGACGACCTTCCCGCCTCGCGGAAGATCAACCGCTCCGAAGTTTTGGCAAGACTTGGAGAAGTCGATTTTTCAAGCCCGATTTCGCCGGAAGAAGCGATACGATTTTCGGCCCAGGGCCTCACCGATTTCCAAGTCCATGCCACCCATGTTCGCTACTTCGGGCTGTTCAATCCGGGCAGCACCACGATGGGGATCGCCGCCGATGCCTTGGCGGCCGCATTCAACCCCCAAGGAGCGACTTGGACGCACAGCCCGTTCGCAAGCGAAGTTGAGATTTTGGTTATCCGGGAGTTGGGCAAGAAGTTTGGCTACCTTGAGGCTGAGATCGATGGCACCTTCACGTCGGGTGGCGCCGAGGCGAACCACACTGCGCTGATTTGCGCCCTTACAAGTCGGTTTCCTGAGTTTGCGGCTCAAGGCGTCCGTGGCATTGCCGGACAACCAGTCATCTACGTCTCCGAGCAAGCGCATCACTCCTTCGTCAAGGCGGCGCGATTC
>JACMJO010000330.1 GCA_014380605.1 Fimbriimonadaceae bacterium
CGCTTTGTGATTTTCGACAGCTCGGCAAATGCGCCCCCGTCCTTACCCAACACCACCCCGACCCGAACTCTCGCTTTCCGCACTCCGGGAGTTTCCACTTCCTCTTGGGCCCTCTCCCAGGCTAGGCAACACTCCGGCATAAAGCCTTCCCCAGCGGAACTGGTCTCGTCCAACTCCTCATCTCCCCGATCGCCGTAGTAGCCGACCGCGCTGGCATTGATCCAGACCTTTGGCGGAGTGGCGCATTGTCTAATTGCTTTGCCGATCGCCGCCGTGCTCTTGGTCCGGCTGTCGAGAATCCTGCGCTTGTTTTCGTCGGTCCAACGCAAGGTCACGGATTCGCCCGCCAGATTGACCACCGCCGCCGCACCTTCCAGCAATCCCGCCCAATCGCCTACGGTCTCTCCATCCCAAACCGACTGCGGAATCGTTCCGGGCCTTTTGCGAGACCGGGTCAAGATGGCGGATTCATAGCCATGAGTCTGGAACTCTTCGGCAAGGGCATGGCCTATGAACCCAGTTCCTCCAGCAATCACTACCTTCACTTCACGACATCCATTCCTTCATCAGCGCCTGCTCGACTCCCAACGACTGCAGAATCCGGGCGACCACGGTATCTGCCAACTCCTCTAGAGACGACGGTCGGTGATACCATGCCGGACACGCCGGGATAACAGCTACGCCAGACTCTGCCAAGGTCGCAAGATTGCGAAGCATGATCGCGCTCATCGGCATTTCGCGAGGAACCACGATGAGCTTCCTGCCTTCCTTCAAGCAGACGTCCGCTGATCGTGTGAGCAAATCGTCGCTGATCCCGTGGGCTATCCTCCCCGCCGAGCCCATCGAGCACGGAACGATGACCATTCCATCATGCCGAAACGAACCGGACGCAGGCGGCGTGAAGTAGTTTTTGGAATCCAGCAGTCTTATCTGCGGGTAGTCCGCGCCGAGCCACTCTACCGTCGAAAAGTCTTCGCGACGTGGAGCCATGCCCAACTCGGTAGCGGCAACCTGCATAGCCTGGTCGCTCAGGATCAAGTAAATCTCTGGCCAATGCTTGGCGGCCTCGCGCAAGAATCGCTGGGCATAGATCGCCCCGCTCGCGCCCGTAACCCCCACCACCAATCTGCCAGTCGACATCAGGTTAAGTCTACGAGACTTGCTCCGGTTCGTGCCCGGGGCTTCCGATACTGAGACTGATGAAGGCAAAAATCGCGCTCGCTGTGTTTGTGTTGGCCGTTGTCGCCCAGGCCTCCTGGCGATCTGATGCCACTACTGCCCCGATTCCGACTACCCCTGCCAAAGGAATTCTGCTGGGGCAGAGCTTTATGCCGGTTGTCGTCAAGCTAAAGAAGTCCGGCGTCAACTCGGTTTCTGAAAGCGGCAAAGTGAAGGATCGAGCCCAGAATTGGATTCTTACCTTTGCCGGCGACGCAAGTTTCATCCCCGATCAAGACCTGCAAATCTGGATCAACACCGACCTCGGCACCTCCATTTCTGACCGGACCTTCGTGATGAAGCCGTACGCCTTCGGCACGGATGAAGCTCGAAAGCAGAGCTATGGCAGTCACCAGGGCAGTCGAGTCCCACGAGGCGTCACCTCAATCTTTGCGACCGTCAAGCCAGCAGGAAAGCAGTTCGTCAATGAGATATTTTCTGACAAATTCTCGTTGCGACTGGTGTTCGGAAAGCCTTCGGGTGGCATGATTCCCGGGAAGATCTATGCCACATTGCCCGATAAGCACAAGAGCTTCCTAGCGGGAACGTTCCGGGCCCGAATAGAAAAGTAAGCCGGCAGGAACTTTAGGAGCCGTCACGGAACTGAATCTGCCATGTGGCAGAGATTTTCCGAACGAGCGCGACAGGCCATCTTCTACTCACAAGAGGAAGCCATGAAGTTCGCCGAGGGCCATATTGCGACCGAGCATATCCTGCTTGGACTCTGCCGAGAGTCAAACACCACTGCCGCCCATATCATCAAGAAATGCGGAGGCACCGTAGAGGCTATCCGCAAGGAAGTCCACCGCCAACTGCCGAAAGGGGACCCACGGCCAAGTCAGGACATGACGCTGACCCCTCGCGCCAAGCAAGTCATCGACCTGGCGTACGACGAGGCCCGCAATCTCAACAATGATTACATAGGAACCGAACACTTGCTGCTGGGCCTGGTTAGAGAAGGAGACGGGCTTGCCGGCCGAGTCCTTGCAAAGCTGAAGATCACGCTAGAGGCTGCCCGGCAAGCCACGATCGACATTCAAGAGGACCGTGGAGTCCCTCACAAGTCTGATGTCGCCGAGGGAACCATCATCGATTGCATAAAGGAGAAGTTCGGCTATCAAGAGCGAACCGTTCATTACGTGCCCAGGGTGGACCCACTCCCAATTCGCTACGATTTTCATCTCCTTCATCCGGTGGACCAAGTACTCCTTGCCCTCCTGACCGACACGAACGGAGAACACCTGAACCCCTTTATAAAGAGGAACCCCAATTTGACCGCCCTGTTTCCTTCTGTCGTCGCATCGATGGCATCGACTGAGAAAGCGGATCGGGCGACGCTCGCCGAGGTTCTCGTTGACGCTCGGTTATCGGCAGTCAAAGAAGGTCGCGCAGATATCCAAGCCCAAGACCTGCTCCATGCTTGCTTTCGACTGACAACCGACGGAGTGCAGACGTTCTTGACAGTCCTTGATCTGAATCCACTTAGAGAAGTAGATGATAATTAGGTTTACTAATTTTCTATACTAATATAAACTGTTCAACTAGGGATGGTTTAACTAGGTTACCTAACAAGAGCGTCTGATGCCGATATTCGAGCAAAGCAAGTGTGACCCTTGACATACGGCCTCTTTAGCGACCGCTCAGGAACTGGCAACAAGCAAGCACCGAGAGTTCGTACAAACGAAATCCAACCAGATCCGTTGGTTCTTTCGTTGCCAGGTGGCGGGAACGTGCCTACGCTACGGCTACTCTGATATCACGAAGTGAGTCCTGCACCGCCTGTTTCTGAGCATCGTTCAGCTTCACTAGGGGTAGCCGGACCTCTTCGCAATCGAATCCGTTTAGGCTCGTCGCAAACTTGATGGGAACCGGAGACGGGTAGGCAAACATGGCTTTGAAGACGGGAATCAGTTTTTGGTGGATGGCCTTTGCTCGGGCGGGGTTGGATGGGAAGATCTCGATCATCTCCTTCAAATCCGCTCCGACGACATGGGCTACGACGCTAACCAGGCCCATACCGCCTACGCTGAGGATCGGGAGGGTTAGGCCATCGTCGCCAGAATACACGCGAAATCCGTCTGGAGCCTGAGCAACGACATCGGCGATCTGCCCAATCATCCCACTAGCTTCCTTGACGCCCACAATATTTGGAATCTCTGCGAGCTTCATCAGCGTCGAAGTCTCCATATTGATTGCGGAGCGAGGTTGGATGTTGTAGAGGAGAACGGGAAGACTAGTTTCCTTGGCGACGGTGGAGAAATGCGCGTAAAGTCCATCCTGCCCGGGACGGTTGTAATAAGGGTTGACCAGCATGATGCCGTGGGCTCCCCGCTTCTCACCCTCTCGCGTCAGGTGGATCGACTCAGCAGTGCTGTAGGTTCCCGCACCAAAGATGACGCTGGCCCGGTTCCCCACGGCTTCCAGAACCGTGCTCAGAAGCTGAAACTTCTCGGACTCGGTCAGTGTTGGCGACTCGCCGGTGGTTCCATTGACCACAATGCCGTCGTTCTTTTGGACGTCGACCAGGTGCACCGCCAACTTGGCGGTCTCTTCATAGTTCACGCCGCCGTCTTTGCCAAACGGGGTGAGCATGGCGGTGAGGAGCTTGCCCCACTCTCTTGGTCCCTGGAATGCGCCCATGAGTCAAGTTTACTCGCTTGCCTTAAGGACTCCAGAGCACAGTACTAGTCCTCAATCGGTATCAACCACTTGATCTTCTGAACCACCTGATCGATCGTCATGCCTCCGCTCTCGATCAAGGTCGCTCCCGGTGCAACGGAAAGCGGGGATTCGTCGCGTGTGATGTCTCGGTGATCGCGGGTTTGCATCTGGCGGCGGAGATCGTCGTACTCGGGCGCAGACATTCCCTTCTCCTGCATCTCAACGTGCCGACGAGTTGCCCGTTCTTCCAGAGAGGCCGTCAAGTAGACCTTAACCTGGGCGTTTGGCGCGACTACTGTCGTTACATCCCGACCCTCTAAGGTGAACCCGCCTTCGGCCACCAAGGCTTGCTGGCGCTTTACCAGTTCCTTCCTCACCGCCGAGTGAGTGCTAAGCGCACTAGCGAGTTCGGCGATCTCGGGCGTACGGATTTGGCTGCTGACGTCCTCGCCATTCAGGAGGATCGGGGGAGGATCGCCTTCGCCAAACGAAATCTCAGTGTGGCTCGCGACCTCAGCGGTTCGTTCGCCGTCATCTGCCTTTAGGCCCTCACGACTGGCAGCCAGAGCTACCGCCCGGTACATGGCTCCCGTGTCCAAGTATTTCAGTCCGAGTTCCTTGGCAAGGGCTTTGGCAACGGTGCTCTTCCCCGCTCCCGCAGGTCCGTCGATGGCGATGACAAGTTTCGGCATGGCGTATAGTTTGCCCGTAGCCGCAGGTCCTTAGCCTGCGGATCGGTTATTTTCGCAGGCTAAGGACCTGCTGCTACAGTTAGTCGATCGACGAAAGTCTTCTCAACTCCCCTTCAAATCCCGGAAAGCTGGTCGCTATCGATTCCGCGCCTTCGATGACCGTATCACCCTCCGCCACCAATCCAGCCACCGCGAAAGCCATCGCGAGCCGGTGATCGTGGTTTGCTTCGATCAGTGCGCCTTTGAGCTTCACTGGGCCCTTAACCGCCATGCCGTCCTCAAACGTGTCCACTTCGGCCCCCATGTCGCGGAGGCCCTTGGCGACCAACTCAATTCGGTCGCTTTCCTTGACTCTCAGTTCCCGCGCGTCGCGGATGATCGTCTCACCTTCACATTGAGTAGCCAACACCGCGAGGACCGGAATCTCGTCGATCAGTCTTGGTACCAGCGATCCGGAAATCTCGAAGGCCCGTCGCTTTTCGAACGGGGCGGCAACCACCATATCCGCTACTGGTTCGCCAAGTTCCTCCCTCTCCTCGTCTGGGATGCATGGAATTCCCGCTTGTAGAAAGATATCCAAAATGCCGGTGCGGGATGGGTTGACGCTTAGGTCTTTGATTTCTAGCCGAGAAGTCGGCAAGATCGCCGCCGCGACCATGAAGAACGCCGCGCTGCTGATGTCGGCGGGAACCGTGAACTCGAACGGGTTGATCTTGGAACCACCAACTACCCCGGCTCGCCACCCGACCACATTGAACTCCTCTTCCAAGTCGGCGGTGGAATTGAAGTTCACGTCTTCATCGAAACTCTCGATTCCTAGCGACTCGGTAACGACGC
The DNA here is from genome assembly GCA_014380605.1 of Fimbriimonadaceae bacterium. Lineage (GTDB taxonomy): Bacteria > Armatimonadota > Fimbriimonadia > Fimbriimonadales > Fimbriimonadaceae > 55-13. The sequence continues at coordinate 5,409 of JACMJO010000330.1, forward strand.
CTCGGCGAACCTCAACCCCCAAAGCCGTCAGCATGCGCTCAGTGTGGTCGCGGCTTAGGCTAGGCTCGGTCACCCAAGTTTCGCCGTCCGCCCGAAGCCCGGCTATCAAAGTACAGCCTTTGATCTGGCCACTGGCAACTGGACTTTGAAAGTCGATTCCCTTAAGCCTGGTAGAGCCCTTAATTCTGAGCGGAGGCGTGTCTCCTTCGACCGTTGCGCCCATTAACCGCAGGGGCTCGGCAATCCGCTTCATAGGTCGCTTAGAAAGGGACGCATCGCCAATCAGTGTCACGTTTAGATGTCGGCTGGCGACGAAACCACTCATCAGGCGCATCGTTGTGCCGCTGTTGCCGCAGTCCAAGGATCCATCAGGCTGGGTCCATTCTGGAGCGGGAATAAGTTTGATCTCCGTTGAGCTAGGGCGCTCGAATCGGAGTCCCATCTGGGCCAAGCATCGGAGAGTAGCTTCGCAGTCCTCGCCGGTCAAAGGCATCCGGACCAATGACTCGCCCGTTGCCGCCGCTCCAAACATATAGGCACGGTGGGTCAGCGACTTATCGCTCGGGGGACGGAAAATCCCCCTCAACGCCTTCACTGGCTGAATCGTCATTCTCAATTTTGCTTCTCTTTAGCCCGCTTCGCTTCCTCAAAGAACTTCAAAACGCCTTCCGAATCATCCTCGTCCAATAGACCCCGCAAATCGGCCAATGAGTCCCCAAACTGGCCGAGAATCTTTGAGACTTCTTCCCGGTTGGAGGTCAGAATCTGGCTCCAAAGCTTTGGATCGACCCCACCAACTCTCGTCAAATCTTTCCATGAGCCCGCCGATGCCTCGGTTGAATCTAGATCGCTCGCAAGACGAACCAAAACCGCCGCCAAGGCGTGAGGCAGGTGCGACAGCAGGGCAACGTCGCGGTCGTGACGCTCTGCCCTTAACCTCACCGGAATTGCGCCCATCTCCTTCACCAACTTCTCAACTTGCTGAATCGCGGCAAGTTTGGTAAATGAACATGGGGTGATGATCCACTTTGCCCCTCGAAACATCCATGCCGAAGCAAACTGGGGCCCCGATTTCTCGTGTCCCGCCATCGGGTGGCCAGGAACGAACATTCGGTCTTTCTTTGTCTCGAGCCAACTTACGATCGCGCCCTTGGTGCTGGTGCAGTCGGTTGCCACGGATTCAGCGGGCTTTGCCTCCAAAACCTCCTCAGCTACATCCGCGACAAATCCCGGTGGAACGCAGATGAACGTGATATCCGCCTGACTGACCTCAGCCACCGACGTCTGCTGATCGATGCAACCACGTTCGAAAGCCAGCCTCGCGTTCTTCGAGTTGGGCTCAAACCCAAGCACTCTGTGCCCGTTAGAGCGACACGCTAACCCAACCGATCCGCCGACCAGCCCGCACCCGACTATTCCAATGGTCATGGACTAGACACTCGCGACCGCCGGCGCCAATGAATTAGCTCGGATGATCTCTCGATACATCAGGGCGGAATCCTTGGGAATGCGACGTTGCGTTCCGTAGTCGACATGCACGATGCCAAATCGCTTTGAGTAGCCAAAAGCCCACTCAAAGTTGTCCAGAAAACTCCATACGAAATAGCCCTTAAGTTTCGCACCTTCTTCGATGGCTTGATGGGCCGACGCGAGATAGCTCTTCAAAAAGTCTTGCCGCTTAACGTCGTGAACCTTGTCATTCTCAACAGGATAGTCATAGGCACACCCGTTCTCCGTTACATAGATTTCATCCGGATTCCAGCGATTCTGGGAATAGACAAGCGTCTCTCTGAGCGTATCCGGTACCACCATCCAACCCATCTCCGTGTGCTCGATTTCAGGAACGTCTATCTGTTCCGCTTGGTTGTGGCCCTGGTCGCTGTATCGGACTTTCGAGACTGCATAAAAGTTAAGGCCCATGAAGTCCGTTTTTTGAGAGACCAGCATCTTCTGCTCGTCGGTGAATACAGGCATAGGATAGGTCTTCTTCAGGTACTCAGGATAGTCTCCAAAGTAGATCGGGTCGAGAAACCATCCGTTCATCCAGTCGTTTTGCTGAGATGAAGCCAGCTGGTCGAATTCAGAATCGGGATTCAATGGGGCAAAGTGCTGGTGATTGGTGGTGATGCCAATCTTCCCACCCTGATTCAGGGCCCGGTAGCGCGATACCGCCTCGCCATGGCCCAGGAGCAATCCATGTCCGACCTTGAGCGCCAGCTCTTGATCGTTGAGTCCGGGCGCATGGGCGCCAACCTCGTGCCCAAGGAACGCATAGCACCAGGGCTCGTTGTGGGTGATCCAGAACTTGACTCGATCTCCAAACGACCGAAAGCAGAGCTCTGCATAGTCGCCGAAGACCTTTCCCGCATCCGGGGTTGTCCAGCCGGCTTGATCTTGCAGCGCCTGTGGATAGTCCCAGTGGAATAGAGTGGCGGCAGGCCGAATCCCATTCTCCAGCAAAGCGTCGATCAGTCGATTGTAGAAATCGACGCCTTTCTGGTTCACCTCGCCCGTCCCGGACGGCATGAGCCTCGGCCAAGAGATCGAGAATCTGTACGCCTGCAAACCCAGTTCCGACATCAAGGCGACATCGTCTTTGTAGAGGTGATAGTGGTCGCAGGCCATGTCTCCCGTGTCCCCATTTTGAACTTGGCCCGGCGTGTGGCTGAAAGTGTCCCACACTGACCTGCCCCTCCCATCCTCGTTTACTGCGCCCTCAATCTGATAACTGGCGGTCGCCGCGCCCCAAAGGAAATCGCGCGGGAAATCTAGTTCGCCCATTGGCCCCTATTGTGACAGACCTAGCCTCCCGCAATCTTCCGCAATCTTGCGCGGGCTTGTTTTTGTAACTCGCCGTACTTCGCAAAATCTCCCGCTCGGAGGGCTTGCTCGGCCTTATCTAGCAGTTTGAGTGCCTCCCTAACTTCAGAAACCTGAGGCGGCTGACCGGTGGGCGGTGGTTCCACGATCTGATTTTCGGTTGTCGGCTTTGGCTCGTTGCCCATTGCGGGTGGCTCAACGCCTGATCCTAGATCGCCAAACAGTTTTTGCAAAGCAAGTTCATAGGTGTCGCCAACGACGATCTTGTTGTTCAGGGCCAGGACAACCTTGCGGAGTTCGGGAATGGTTTGGAGTCCGCTTGTCTTGCTCTCAAGGAACAAAGGCTCGACGTACATCACGCTTTGGCCAATTGGGATAACCAAGAGATTGCCCGATCTCAGCTCACTCTGATCGTTGCTGAGCAAGCGATTCAGATTGGAAATGACTTCGTTCTGGTTGAAGTTCGAGTCCATCAATTCCGGCCCGGGAATCAAGCTGCCTCGTGAATACTTGTACAACACCAGCTTTCCAAGAGAACCCGGGTCGCAAAGCGCGGCCAACCAGCCCGCCATGTTTCCCTTCTGCCGCGGGGTGAAGGGCAAGATTTGCATGAAGCCCTCTTTGGGTTCGTTGGGAAGCCTCATCAGGACATAGTAAGGATCCATAGGCTCCTTCACGCCGGTTGTGCCCTTCTGATAAGGAATGTCCCAAGCATCCCCATTGTTGAGGAAGCTTGTTGTGTCCTCAACGTGGTACTGCTGCAGTTTCTGGGCTTGGAGTTGAAGCAGGTCTTCGGGATATCGCAGGTGCGCGTCGAGCCCCTTCGGAAACTCGGAGAAGTCTTTAACCAGATTCGGATAGATGCCCCGGTAAGCCTTCAGAACAGGATCGACGCCGTCAATGGCGTAGGCGATAACTTCCCCGCTGTAGGCATCGATAGTGGCCTTCACCGAATTGCGGATGTAGTTGATCCGCCCCGCCCCGCCTTCCGTCATTGAGGCGTAGGGGATGTTCTCGTTGACCGAATAGCCATCCAGAATCCAGATAAGCCGACCCTCATGAATGACGAGGTAGGGATCGTTATCGAATTTCAAGAAAGGATAAGTCTTGCTGGCCCGGGTAAGCACCGATCGGTTCATGAGCAATTTGCTCTGCCCGGTAATGTTTCCGCTCACAAGCAAGTTGCCGTCCGCCATCACTATTGAAAAGGCAAGCTTCGTAAAGAACCCGCCAATAGGAATTCCCCGCCCGCCCTTCCACCGATAGGTCACCGCTTTGTCTTCAGTTAGATAGTCAAACTCATCGACCTTGGTGTCGACCAACGCATATTGGTCTTCCGAACTCATTTCAGGGCTTCGGAAGTCGCTGAAATAGATTCTGGGCTCTTTTATCTCAAGTTCTGGCGGCCCGACGGGCGGAAGGTCGCTGATCAGGAACTTAGGTCTGCCGCTGACGCCAGCAGTGTTGACCGGAGACATTACCAACCCGTAACCATGGGTGTATTGCAGGCGGGTATTCACCCACGACCGGGCGTTGGCTTCCAACCCGTCAAGCGCAATGTCGCGGGGCGAGAGCATGACCATTGTTGGCTTGCCCCCAACCTCGTATCGGTCCAGGTCGACATCGTTGAATGAATAGTAGCGTCGGAAACTCTGGCTTCCATCAAATCCTCTTCTTAGGATCTCCGGATCCCACAAACGCATGTTGTCGAGGGTCGTCTTCGCTTCCTTAACTTCGGCGGCGGTCGGAGCATCGGCGACCTTGAAATCTTTGACGTCGATCTTGTCCAATCCATAGGCGAATCGAGTCATCTCGATCGCATTCTTAGCATAAGGACCCTCCTTGGCGATCTTGTCGGGCTCGACGACGACTCGCTGGATGATGGTGGGAATGATCATCACGCCCACGATGTAGGTTGCCCCCAGCAAAACTCCACTCCCGATGGTCAGCTTGTACGGAACCTTGGCGCGCACTGAAACCAGCGAAACAATAGCGACAAAGAAGGAGACAATGGCGACGGCTTTCAAGGCGGTCAGTTCCGACATGGTTGAGTACCCCGCTCCCGTGAACTGGGCGCTTGGCATGGTTCCAAAGCTATAGGTATTGAGCCAGCTTTGCACGCCATAGGCGATCGCTAGGACCGACACCAGGATCGAAATGTGCCATCGAACCTGGGGCCTTCCAAGCTCGATCTTGGCCAGTGCCGCCAACATCTGCAACCCAACATAGAGGACCAGGGTGACGATGGAGGTGGTCAGGGCGAGACCAAAAAGATAGTTCGCCATCGCCTGGTACCAGGGCAACGTGAACGCATAGAAGCCCAGGTCTATCCCGAGGAGTGGATCGACCTTGCCAAACGAAACCGCGTTTCGACTTAAGAGCCAAGTCTGCCACTCGCCCGCCAGGCTGAAGCCTGAGAACAGGGCGAAGATCACGGCGATGACCTTCACGATGGTGGTTCCTTTCTCCTGAATCCAACCCATCGCATTCGTGACGATCTTCTGTCCGAAGGATATGGGCCGGTCGAAGTACACCATGCTCTGCTTGAGTGCGACCCGGAGGCTGAAATAGAACGCCGACAGGGAGACGACGAATCCGATCAGAAACAGGGTGCTTTGCGTTCCATAGCCGATCGTCATCACTTCTGGGTGCTGAACGTCATGCTTGAACCAGAGGTAGTCGGTATAGGGCCCAAGCGCGCCGAGCAAAAAAATGAAAACGAAGAGGAACAGGCCACAGCCGCAACCTCGGCGCGCGACCATCCTAACCTTGGCCGGGTCCAGTTCAATTGGCGGAAGACGATTGGGATCCATCCCTATCGTTATACTCGTTTGTCCTACTCCCCTCCTCCAAGCGGTTCGGGACCGTAGGTGCGACACTCCTGTCGCACCTACTTCTGGACTTTTGGTACCCAAGCGGTTGTTCTTCCGCCTACCGTCTCCCGAACGATCGGCTTCCCTTCGATGAACTCGGCTCCGCGACTTCCCTCCCATCGATGATGGAAGAGCCAGTTCTTCGGAAATTGCTCCTTGTCTGCACCAACCTCGACCGCCTTGCCAACCACATCCACGATCGCTTTCCGAAGCTCTCTGACCTCTTTCAGGGTCAGCGAGCTTCCCAAGCGTTTCGGCGCAATCTTGCCCCAATACAGGACTTCATCGGCAATCCAGTTGCCAATGCCCGCAAATAGCTTTTGATCCAGAAGCAGGGCTTTGATGGGCGCTTTTCGCTTCTGGAGAGTGGCATACAACTCCTGATCTGTAGGCAAGTCGTCGTATACATCGCGCCCTAGCTTGCCCAGCTTTTTGTCCGTCTTTGGGTCGGAAGAGAGCCACAGGCGGCCCAGTCGACGTCCGTCCGTAAAGGCAACTCTTCCCCCATCCTCAGCCTCCAGGAGAACCTTCAGGAACCGGGGACGGCCAGCCTCATCGTCGAACGGCATTTTGCCGTGCTCCCGAAGCCTTATCGATGCGGCTCCCAGTTCACGAACCCAACCACTCATGCCAAGGTGGCCATAGAGCCAAGGCTTGTCCTTGAACTCCAGCCACCAGTATTTGCCATGCCGCCCTACATCGGTGACGATCCGGCCCTCTAGCGCGGCTTGGATCACCGTTGGCGCTACCCCGAACATCATGATCTCATCCGGCAGAACCTCCGCCTTTACGATCTGCTTACCCTTTAGGACTCGGGCAAGCGTCTTGCGGACGGTTTCAACTTCGGGAAGCTCGGGCATTAGAGCCAGAAGATACTCGGGATTGCCGCGCTATTTCTTCCGGATTTCTAGCTTCATCGGGTTCCGATCATGGATCGGCGAATCTTGCCCGTTGAAAGTCGCTGTCCAAGCCACGGGCATGGTGACGCCGTCCTTGATTTGATACTCGGTGAACTCCCTCTGCACGTCGCCGATGATGCCGAGGCGATTGCGGCCTTTGTTGATCTGACTGATCACTTTTCCGGTCGATTCTTCGATCCAAAGGGTCGACGTTGAGCCATCGATGTTTGCCACCACCGAGGCGATGCCATTGGCGGCGCCGTCGAACTTGACCGTCATGCCCTTGTACTTTCGAGCTATCAGGAGATAAGCAAGGTTTCTTGCCCGCTGCCGCTCTAGGGCACGCTTCCAAGTTGGAACATGCACGTCGGCCACCCCTTTTGAGTTGATTTCGATCGCCTTTCCTTTCTGAATTTGGTTAGCATAGCCAGCCCCGTTGTAAGTGGTAACGTCGTAGTAATCGCCACTCGCTGACAAACGAGTTATTCCCTTGACATCGTAACTTTGGTCGCCTTGTTTCAGAACGGACTCCTGAAGAAACGCGACTGAACCCATCTTGCCGAGCCCATCGATCCCGCTCCACTTGGCGGCCTTGTCGAGAAGCTCGCGGCCACGCTTTGATTCTGCAGGTGTCGTCTGTATCTTAGGGTCATCTTTCTCGATGTGGCCCTCGGGATTGGATTGAAAGCCTGTTCGGCAACCGTCGGAGGCGAATATGAAAAGCTTTCCTTTGTAAATCCAATATCGCTCGGTACTTCCTCGCCCAGCTAGCTCGGCCATCTTGCCGCATCCGCCGCCAAGCTGGACTTCGAACTTGGTTGGATTCTTGGTAAAGGCGTCGCGATGAGATTTGCTCGCGAAAA
>JACMJO010000331.1 GCA_014380605.1 Fimbriimonadaceae bacterium
ACATAGGCACGATCCCTTTCCGCAGCTTCTCTCAATCGATTCAGGCGAGCCCAAACGTCGACGCCAATAACCGGAGCCTTGTTTGGCATCGGATTCTCTTCGACGAAGTTTATCCAATACTCCTTGGTGTAAGGCGTGCTGATGAAGGTCAAAACCGTGTCCAGTAGAGCCTCGGCGGACATCTGGCGGATGCGATGTCCATTGAGCCACTTCAACTTGTCGAGATCGAATCTTCCAGGCGAAGACTGGAGCCCCTTAAGATCGAATGCTTGGATCAGTTCGTCCTCGCTCATTATTTCTCTGTCGTCACCTGGCGACCAGCCGATTAGGGCGATGAAATTCTTGAGGGCGGCAGGCTCATAGCCTTGCGCCGCATAATCGAGGACCCTGGTGGCGCCATGGCGCTTGGACAGTTTTTTGCCGTCCGCTCCAACAATGACCGGACAGTGGACAAAGATGGGCTTCTCCCAACCGAACATTTCAAAAAGGAGCCAGTGGTTGGGCGAAGAGGCGATCCACTCCTCGCCACGGAGCACGTGGGTAATGCCCATCAGATGGTCGTCCACCATCGCCGCGAAGTGGTAGGTCGGCATCCCGTCGGCCTTGATCAAGACTGGGTCAGGAAGGGTGTTAGTTTCAAATTCAACGCGACCACGGATGAAGTCCTCGACCACCACCGTCCGATCCTGTGGAATCCGCTGGCGGATCACGTAAGGTCTACCTTCGGCGATCGCCGCCTCGACTTTGGATTCTGGAGCGTCTCGCCAATCGCCGCCAAAGTAACCGGTCGGCATCTTGTTGATCTGCTGATACTCGCGCATCTCTTCGAGTTCTTGAGTTGTGTCGAAAGCGCGATAGGCGTGGCCAAGGTCCATCAACTTGTCGATCCAGGTCGCATATATTCCTGCTTCTTTACGTTCGCTCTGGCGATAGGGCCCATGGTCCCCGCCGATATGCGGCCCCTCGTCAAACGTGATTCCCACCCAATGAAGCGTGTCGACAAACTCCTGCTCACTTTCCGCGATGTATCGAGCTCGGTCCGTGTCTTCAATCCGCAGAATGTTCTGGCCGCCTTGGTTTTTGGCGTACAGGAAGTCGAATAAGACGGTGCGTAGAGCACCCACATGAAGCAAACCGGTAGGGCTAGGCGCGAATCGGACACGAACGGACATCGCCCTATAGGGTACCGGGAGGCGGTGCAAGTCGGTTAGTTCGATGGTTTGATAGTGCGATAGTCCGAGTACCGTGCGACAAAGTCCCTACCGAATCCCAGAACTTGACCGCAAACCAAATTGTTTCTGTACAATGCTTAACGTTCCGGGGAAGCGCAGTGGCGGATTGGTATTACATTGGACACTATGGGCAGCTAGGCCCGCTCACTCGTGAGCAGATCGACGAGTTGATAGATGGCGGCGTGATCGCTCGGGAGACCTACGTCTGGGCGACGGGCATGCCGGAATGGCTACCAGCAGACCGGATCAATGACCTGAACCCAACCTTTAACTTGACCCAACAGGTTGCAACTCCGCCTCCCCCACCCGTCATGCCGCGGCTCCCCAACCCGCAATCCATGCCCTCAAGGACCTTTGGCGCGGATGCCTTTGCCATCCCATCAAGTTTTAGCACGGTCTATTCGCCGATTCGAAGCGACCGGAGCAGGGCTCTTGCCGGCATCCTGCAACTGCTGATTCCAGGTGTAGGACGCATCTATCTAGGCTACGCGGCATACGGCGTCCTCCAACTCTTCTTCACCCTGTGTTTTGGCATTGGATACCTATGGTCGATTATTGATGGGATCATCATCCTTACTGGCGGCGTCAAACTCGACGGATACGGCCGACAACTCGCAGATTAACGGGCGATTCATTGGGTCGGGTAGAACGTCTGAAGATAGAAAGCAATGCGATCATTCCTGATCCTGATACTAGTGGGCCTGCTGGCGACCCTCGGATTGAGCCAGAGTTACACACCTAAGCCTGGTGAGACTGTCCTGAAAATCACATTCGAGGGCCGTGGCAATGTGTTCGTCAAGCTTCACACTAAAGAAGCGCCGCGCACGACGAGCCACATTCTCTCCCTTGTTGGGCAGAACTTCTATGACGGCCAGCGAGTTTTCCGGGCCGAAAAGACTCCTCGCCCCTTTATGATTCAGATGGGCGATCCCCTTACCAAATCAAAAAGCGTGGACGACCCTACAGTTGGGCGCAACGGCAGCGGAACCAAGATCGCATTTGAGGAGAGCGGCTATCCGAACGATGAGGGCGCCGTGGGCCTTGCCGCCATTCCAGGCGACAAGAACTCCGGAGACAGTCAGTTCTACATTCTCTTAGGCCGGGCCCGATTCCTCGACGGCGCCTACACGGTTTTTGGCCAAGTCGTCTTCGGAATGGACGTGGTGAAGAAGGTGGATCGTAACGATAGGATTTCCAGCATCACCGTGCTGAAGTAGCCCCTTTACAAAAAGCAAAAGCCCGCAGAGATATCTCTGCGGGCTTTTCTGCTTTGAAACTTAGGCTTCGTGGGCGTAAACGCTGATTCGACGCTTGGCCTCAGGGCCCTCGAACTTAACCTGTCCATCGATAAGGGCGAAGATCGTGTGATCTCGACCGATGCCAACATTGAGGCCGGGATGGAACTGGGTGCCGCGCTGCCGAACAATGATCGCGCCGGGCTTGACGATTTCGCCGCCATACTTCTTCACGCCAAGCATCTTCGGCTTGGAGTCGCGACCGTTACGGGATGAACCTTGTCCTTTCTTATGTGCCATTGAGTTAGCTCCCTGCCTCGATTCCGGTGACGCGAAGGTGGGTCTGGGGCTGTCGATGTCCCCATCGCTTCCGCTCGTTCTTCTTCGGCTTATAGTTGAAAGCGTTTATCTTGGGGCCCTTTGCCTGGCGGACGATTTCGCCTTGGACTCGAGCGCCTTTTACAAAAGGAGATCCGACTTTAACCTTCGAACCATCGGCAATCAGTACGACCTCATCCAAGGTCACTTTCGTGCCGGGCTCACCCTCAAGCTTTTCGATGATGAGCACTTCATCTTTGGCGGCTTTGAACTGCTTTCCGCCTGTTTTAACAATCGCGTACATAAAAATCGGTCTCCAGCGCCTTTGCAGACGCGACTTCGAATGATGACATATCGAGGAGCCCAATATCAAGCCGCGCGTTTTCGTTGCAGGACCATCGCCATGATTTCGGGGTCGTACCGGTTTGGATCATCGGCAAACGGTTTTCCCTGCCCCTCGATTACCGCCAAAATGGCCGCCAAAGCCCGGGCTAGAAGCGGAGTTAGATTCCCCTTCTCCTCATATCGATCTTCCAGGGCGTTCAGGCTCGGTACAAGGAGCCGAAACTCATCTGCCGCCAGCATTCGCTCCATCATTTCGGCATCCTGATCCTTCACCCGACGATAGGTTGGAATGACTCTTACGAGAGCCTGCAAGATCGCGGTTTGCATGGCGGTGAGATTGAGTTCCGTCGATAGAGCCACAACGTCGTGAAGACATCGGCCATAAAGGTCTTCACTCTCGGCTCGATCTTGTTCGGGAAGCCAGGCCAGAAGCGCGGGCAGGTTCAGATCGTCTCGACGCCCTTCAAAAGCGGTCTGGCCGGTAAATGTGACGACCTTGTTTCTCCCCGTTCGCTTAGCTTCGAAAAGCGCGACATCTGCGGCTTTGAGAATATCTGCCGCATCGACGCCTCGATTTGGATAACAAGCGCATCCCAAGCTCACCGTGATGTGTCGATCCCGTCCAGACCGGGTCATGTACGCCAACGATTCCACTCGCTGTCGAATCCGCTCGGCGACAGCGAGGGTCGTTTGCTCAGAGGACCCCGGCATGACGACGGTGAACTCTTCTCCTCCGTACCGGGCGGCAAGATCATAGGGGCGCACGCAAGCCTTCATGGAGTCCGCCACCAGCCGAAGGACTTCATCTCCCGCATCGTGGCCTTCTTCCTCGTTGAAGCTTCGGAAGTGATCGACGTCCAGCATGATGACGCCAAGCTCCTGCCCAGTCCGGGCCGCCTCGAGCACCCGCTGGTGAAGAAACTCTTGAAGATGGCGATGATTGGCAATTCCGGTGAGGGCGTCGTGGGTGGCGAGCTTCTCGAAGTCCTCAAAAATGATCGCCGCGTTCAGGGCAAGGGCAAAGTGTTCGGCAACCGTTTGGAACAGCTCCTGGTGTTCTTCAAAGTAGGGGTCTTCCTCCCGGCCAATCAGCTCGAGAACTCCAAGAAGTCGGTCCGAAATCACAAGCGGGTGGACGCTCGCTCCGCCTGGCCTCAAATAGCAGAATTTGGCCTCCAGTTCGCAGGTCATCATGTGGTCATCGACATCCTGCGTGAAGAAAGAGTTGCGCGTGGTTGCCACCAACTCGGCTACGCATGACGAACCACCCTCAACCGCCAATTTGCTGAGAACGTTCGTTCCCGCGCGATTCGCGCCAACGCTTGCCGCAAGGCGGAGAAAGTTGTCATGAGGGTCGACCGTCCAGACCAAAACTGCCGCCAGCTCTGTTGCCGATGCGATCTCGTGGGCGGCGGCGACCGAGATATGCTCGACCTGCTGGTTCATCGTGAGAATCTTGCCGAGCCTCTTGAGTGCATTGGCGATCCGCCAGCTCTTGCTCGCCTGCCTTTTCGCGTTCCGTTCCTCTTGGGCATTGACTACGAGAAGAAACGCATCCGTTGAGTCGGCATTTGGAAGTCCTGCGCTGAAGTATCGATAGCCATCCAGGTAAAGCGACCCATGCGATCCTTGATAGCTCGCCTCCAAGAGGCTTCCGATCGCCGAATCCACCAACGGCTGGTTCGATCGAAAGAGATTGAGTTGATTTGCCAAGCCCCACGTCCGACGAACCTTTCCATTAGGGTCAAGGATTGCCACGCCAAGCTGGGATGGATCCAGGCAGTTCAAAGGGCTGGGAGCCGGGAGGTCGAGTATGATGGACTGCCCATCGCCAAGGGGGACGGTTACAGGAAAACCCGTCTTTCCGTCGCCCGCACGATCGTCGATCGTCCGAACTCCATACTCCCTTAATAGGGTCATTAACTCGTGGATGGAATTGTCGGGCACTACAATCGAAATTCTCGGTTCAATTGAACTTACTCGCGAGTCATACTCATGCGAACCAAATACTAATTACAGGGCTCATACAGAGAGACATCAATGGTTAAGCGTTTAACTTTACTTATTTCATTTTTCGGCTTCCTGGGATTGTTGGCAGGGTGTGGCGGAGGTGGCGGAGGCGGAAGCTCGCAGGTCACCCTGACGGCTATCGCCGACTGGACGAACTTTGGTCAGCCCATCAGCGGTAGCTCCATGCAGTGGAGCCTGTACTCGTTGGATGAGGCCCTAGTGCGATCTATTGCGATCAACCGTGATCTGCCCGGCGAACAATCGGCCCCAATGGCAAATCTGCCAAAAGGTGCCTATCACCTAAAGGTTGAGCTGTTTTCCCAAACGAACTTGGGCGGCTCGATTGTTGGTGTGCTCGACGAGCAGATTCAGCTGAATGGCAATTCGATCTACCGGGCGGTTATTGGCACCGATCCGGCTTCGGTCAAGGTAACTCCTCCATCGGCTACCTTCAAGGCAGGCCAGGGCAAACAGTTCTATGCCGCTTGTTACAACGCGGCCCAGAAACCGACTTTTGCAGTACCTGATTCCTTCTCCTGGCAGACCTTTGGAAGCGTTGCCACCGTTAACGAGACTGGATTCGTTCAAGGAACGTCCGCTGGAAATGGAACCGTTGTCGCAACCGATTCAGGTTCCTCTTTGCAAGGCGGAGCCACCATCACCGTTCAAAACACGAACGTGACGACAAGCAAGTGGACCGTGCTGATCTTCCTAAACGCCGCCAACGACCTCAACGAATTCGGCGACTTGAACTTCGACCAAATGGAAGAAGTCGCAGGTAACCCTCAGGTTCGATTCGTTGTCCAGTGGAAGCAATTCCAATCTTCGCTATCGCCCAATCCATCGTTCGTGGGAACTCGCCGGTATTTGGCCAAGCTCGATACGGCTAATGGCATCAATTCCGAATTGATCCAAAACATGGGCACGAACGTGGACATGGGTCGAAAGGAAACCCTGCTCGACTTCATCAACTGGGGCAAGACCTTCTATCCCGCCCAACGGTATTGCCTTGTCATCTGGAATCACGGCAACGGTTGGCGTCGGGGTCCAGATTCAAATAGGCCGACGCGAGGCGTGAGCTACGACGACCAAACCGGCAGTTCCATCGAGACGTGGGAACTTGCTCAGGCGTTGGGTTCTAACAACATCGACATCATCGCCTGGGACGCCAGTCTCATGCAAATGGCGGAAGTCGCCCACGAGATTCAGGATCAAGCCGAACTCATCGTGGGAAGCGAAGAGTCGCCGCCCGGCGCCGGCTATCCATACGATCTCGTGTTCGCCCCATTCCGAGATAACCCCGATGCCACAACGTTGACCCTCGCGAAGAGCTTTGTCGACAACACGTTGATCGGTTACCAGGGCACCGGCGAGTTCATTACTCAGAGCGTCATCGACCCAACTCAACTCGCAAACCTTGCCACCAAAGTTAGCGCGTTGGCCCAGGAGTTGATCAACAACCAAGCATCGCCCGGCTTTGCGGCCATGATCCAGCAGGTCAGGAATGAAGCCGCCAGATATCCAAGGAAATTCTTGCCAACTAACCCTGGCGATTTCCGCAAGTATCGCGACTTGTGGGATGTCTGTGACCGGATC
>JACMJO010000332.1 GCA_014380605.1 Fimbriimonadaceae bacterium
AAAGTCTGCTCCGCCACGAAGCTTCCCTACGTATCCATTGACGATCAAGACTTCACCCGAGTCCAAGCGCCTTGCGTAATTGGCGCGCAGGGACTCTGGATTAGTACCAAAGATGTTGGGAAACGGAGCAACGGCCGGTGCGTTTCGAAGGTACCGATAGACCTCCTTCGGCATCATCCAACGAACGACCCACGGTCCATTCAGCACCGGCTGGGTGATTTCATAAACCCCAGTGGCATCCGTGAACATAATTGCCCACAGCGTGCCTGCTCCATTTCGGATGTTTCGCACGGTAACGGAGGTCAAGTTTGAAAGCTTCTTTTCCTTCGCGGGTGTAGCGACCGTCGCGTAAGTCTCCGTAACGGGATCGATGTAAGACCCCGCCGGAATGAACGGGATTGCGATTTCGTTGATAATCGTATTCGCGGTCGGGTTGACCGGACTGAATATCACGATGCCACCGTTGCCATCCTTCGCCTCTCGGGGAAGAGCGCCCGCTGGCGAATCGAGGCCTGTGTCAACTTTTGTCGGCGTTGCGCTCCCGATTCCGGCAACGTAGTAGTAAGTGTTTGTCCCGGCATCGTATGCGCGGGCAATGGCGTTGTATTCGAATCGCTTTCCGCTGTATTCAGCTGGACTGTGCCAGCGCAGCATTCCGAGTTGCCTTTGCGTTCCCACCAAGACGGCATCGCCAACCACCCTTGTGGTCGCATCGGCTTCATAGCGATCGATCAAGTCGATCACTCGACGATTGCCGGCATCGGCGATCACGTAGTGGACCCAATACTCTAGTGGTTGAGGGTTGGATACGTTAGTCGGGTTTGCCACATACTCCGTGTACACCGCGACATCTCGCGGGTTGTTCAGCGTGTAAGGCTCGTTTGCTTCCAACGTCACGTTCGACGCCGAATCAAGCCTAAATGCTTCAATCGATCGAAGCTCCCTTCCCGCTCCATCGAGCCGAACGATTCGATTCGTGGCCGGATCGACGACCGCGAGGTCAGAAGCGCCTACGGGATAGGCCCGGATCGGACGTTGAACCGCTCGAACCGAGGAAGCTCCGCCAACGTTCACGTCGATGCCTGAGTTATTGCTGACATCGGTCGCAAAGATTGGGTTACCCGCCGGGTCGTATCGGCCCAGGCGTCCTTCATCGCAGACCACGAAGTCGGCGCGAGAGAAACCATAAATGGAACCAGGTCCGCCGTATCCACCCGCAGTTGGCCCCCCAGTTGCGAATAATGCGCCTTCGCCCGCCGCAATCGACATTGTCCGGTCGGTACCCGGCATCGATGCCTGCAAAACTCGGGTCGCCCAAACCTGGAAGGATGTGATCCCCTGGTTCTGGGGCCACCGGATGTTCGGATTGGAATCTATGCTTCCGCCACCGTTATCTTTCAGAACAACCGCTTGACGATTCCAAGGTCGCCCCGGATCGGGGAAATTGAAGGAGTCTCGCTCGCCGATGTCGGCGTTGATTCCAAAAAGAACTCCCGTTGGATTGAGAGGGTTGCCGCTCAGGATCAACTCAGGCAAGCTACTCGAGCCTCCCATAAACAGAGTTCCGCCGGTAACAACCGGAGTCGTCGGACTATCGAATCCGTGGAGAACGGTGTACCAAGCTAGAGGACTCCATTTGCTTCCGGCATTCGCATCGGGATAGACCAATCGGTCTGGCCTGCCACCCGATCGCAAGATAACGGGTTGGCTCAGACTAAAGCAAGAGCTGATCTGGCCTCGATTCGGCGTCATGAGGCTGTCGAATCGAATCTTTCCAGACTCGCGTACATATTGATACTGCCCTTGGCCCGCAACGTTGAACTGGGTTGGAACACTCTTGTTCGCTGAGCGGATCGTGTCGGGCTGAACCAGAGTAAAGCCGTCGCTCAAGTCGCCAATCTGAATCTCAGCGGTCTCAGGCTCCGCTTTGAACGCCATTAAGACCGTGAATGGAATAAATTGGGTAATAAAACCACCGGTCTTTCGCAGAATAGCGCCTGCGTAAACGTAGTCGCCTCGAACCGCCGGACCAGTCATAAACGTCATTCGATCTGCCGTGCCACCGAGGATTCCCACGAGGGCGATGAGGGGATCGTTATCCGCAAATGTGGCCGGTACTTGAATTGAAGCGGCCTGATTCAAATTGATCGTATGCCGACGAAAAGCGTCATATCGTGCGACGCAACGGAAGGCGCCTTGGCCCCTCTCTCGGAACGCATAGAAAGCCCCACCTTCTGAGGGTCCGCCACCTAGGGGAGCTCCCTCATTCGTCGTGCTGTGGACCACATAGATGGTTCCCTGGTTGCTCATCGCAATGCTGCCAAGGATGGTTCTTCGGTTGTTAATGTCGTCGGGAAGGAAGATGTTGCCTCGAACGATGGACTGACTCGCGCCCGGCCCACGGCCCCAGTCGATGGTGTAGTCGACCCTGACGGTGTAGGTTGGGTCCCAAGCGCCAGTGAGCACAAAATCAAGGACGCCCGGCGAACTTTGCAAGGTGCCACCGCCAAAAAGCAGGTTCATCTCGGGGATCGTCAGGGGGTCGCCATTGGCACGAAGAACGGTCAACTTCACACCTAGAGATGGCAATCCGCCGGTGACCACCCACAGGCCCCTTTGCGAAGCTCGGGTAGTGACGGTTAGGGTTGGTCCGACCACGGTGGCCGCGATCGGGCTCTCGCCCCTTGCTCCGGCCCACAAACTGTAGATTCCCGCGTTAGGTCCGGCAAGGGTACTGCCTGGTCTCGACGGCACATAGACCACCTTGTCCAAACCGCTAGAATTGTCGGCGATTGGGATGTAGCCCACTGTTGGAGGCCCGGAGATCTGCTGAATAGCTGGCCCAAATGGGTCGCCTACGAGCCACCTTTGCCCAGCTGTGTCAAGGCCTAAGCCTGTTGCCGGATTGAACATCCATACCTGCCCGGTTGGAGTAGGCGCACCGGGATTGGAAGCCACGTAAGCTAGCCCTTCGTGATAAGTGGGTGCATACGGACCGTGATTGATTTGGGACGTGTCGACCGAGACCACGTTTGCCGGTGCGGCAACTGTGTACACGGGAGCGTGGGGCCCCGGAAGGATTTGCCCTCCGGGAGTAGTCGGGAAAGCATTGAAAGCCGCTACCGACCCATCTGCCTGAGTCACCAGAATCTGATCGACAGGAATACCGCCGCCCGGCTGGGCAACTTCGATGCACGTTGGCGCTGAAATAGGGCCAGCTAAACCATTGCTCGTCCAAACCAGGTCGAGATCTGCACCAAGCGAGAGATCCTGAACGCCGTCATCGGGATTCCCGTCGCCGTCCAAATCACTCTTGGGATTGGCATCATAGACGCGAATCCCGGTGGTGGTCGATACAACCGCTAAGCCTTTATAGGCAGCGGCGGGGAACTGGTTCTTCAACCCGTGGTCTAGGCCGGGAACAGGTTCGTTAAATCGCGTCAGAAGGGGTGCGCCGATATCGATTGGGCTGCTGCCCGACTTTCTCGTCCCGTTCCCAGGTTGCTCCGAGCTGGATCCAAGGCTGATGACGTTGATCGCAAGCTTTCCGAGAACATCAGATCCCTTGTCGAGACCGCCCTCCGGCTTTTGAGCGTAATACTGGTTGTTCGGCAGATAGCCGGCGCCCGTTCGAATTCGGTTAAGAAAATTGCCGGCATTGCGGGTCGAGATGACCGTAAAGCCATCTCCGATTCGCCCGACCATCATCGTGGCGGCTCCACCCTGCAGAACTACCGGCTTCAGCTTGAACCAATCGCCAAATAGAGCAGGATTCAAAGCGCCCGCAGAGCCAGGCGGGGTGGCTTGGTTCAAGGTCAGACCGACGCCGCCATTATTCAAGTAATCGAGATTCGAGGCATTGAAAGCGTAGGGGTAGCTGAGAACGGGATGAAACACATCCAAGCGCCCAAAGCCCGCTCCGGCACCGCCGAGCCCGAATGGAAGTGGGAAGTTGTTGATTGTGTTGTCGGTATTGAAATTGCCGCCGATATTGGCCACTTCAACCCAAAGGACTCCGCCTCGGTCTACAAACTGGCGTAGCCGCTCGCGCTCGATCGTATTGAGCGACACGTTCCCCGCCGCATTGATGAACAGAACATCGTATTGCGCCATCTGGACTTCGGTAGCTTGGCTAATCCGAACTTCCCAATAGGCTGCGTGGCGCTTGTTGATGCGCTCCAAATCGGCTGGGACTCCTCCGCCTACCGCTCCGGCAAGCAAAGTCCACCGTGTAACGATCGCAGGCGTAGCTTGGCCAGGCGCGTTGGGATTGTAAATATTCCAGCCCGCAGGTTTTACTTCTCGATTCGAGTCCAAGTTGTACCAAACGAAAGGCGTTGGGTTCGAGGGAACGCCCGCCGTCTGCGCGCTATCCAAAAGCGCAATTCCAGCGCGGATTTGGGTTCCACGCTGGGCATAGGTTTGCGGCTGCGCGCCCGCAAGGGCGGCACAGAGACTCAGGACGGCCAATCCAGCCGATCTTCGAAGCATTACTGATTCACCTCGCCAAAATAGGCCAATGTGGGACTAACGGGAAGCCTTGGCATCGGTGCCAGCATCCGACCGTCATCGTCCACCCGCAGCGGGAAATTCGCGGGCGAGAACGGCGATGGGTTAGCCGGATCCCAGGCACGGCCACTGCCAAGCGCGGGATCGTAAGTGATGATGAAATTCGGGACGTATAGGTCAGTGTTCAAATCGAATCCTGCGGGAACGTGCTGCGCGGGAATCCGCCGACCCGTGTCGCCGAGCGATCGGGGAATCCAACCCCACTTCTTCAGCCACTCGGCTTGTTGGCTCATGGGAGCAGGCATGTTCTGGCTGACCGCGCCTATGATCTTCACTCGCACGTCGATTGGCTCTCCGTAGAATGGAGTGATCGGAGCCGACCCAAAGTTCTCGTATCGTTCCGTTTGGGCCTGAGTGGCGCCCACAGCGATCACGCGAGCCATGTAGGTGTCGCGACGATCGTTCGGATTTGGATTGAACCAGGGGCTTGGGATCACGAAGAACGAACCATCCTCAGCGTAGACCGAAGCTTCGATCCGAACGTCGTTCGGAACCATCGCGGCTCTTGCCACCAGGTAATCGTTCGAAGCATTCGTCCCGATATCGTTAAAACGAATGGTGAAGTCGT
>JACMJO010000333.1 GCA_014380605.1 Fimbriimonadaceae bacterium
GCGACGCAGAACTCGTTCAGAGGAATCTCCGGCCACATCCGGGGGAAGATGGAAGCGGTATGCCCGTCATCGCCCATGCCAAGAAGGACGACGTCGAACTTGCCAACCCGTTCTCGAAGGAGCTGGTTGTAGTCGGCGGCAGCCTCGGCAACGCCACCCGGTTTGTACATGGGAAACAATGGAAAACTTCCTCTGAGACTGCCGACATCCTGTCGGCTCTCTTCCTCCAAAGGAATAGGGAGTTGTAGAGCAGAACGAATCATCGCCTCGTTGCTCCGCTCATCCTCAATCGGGACATACCTTTCGTCCACCATGTAAAGCTCGATCTTCGACCGATCGATTTCAGACTTGGACAAAAGGTCGTAGGCTCGCTTGGGGGTCGATCCACCCGACAGTGCAACCGTAATCGGCTTTTCCGATTTGTTCAAGAATTGTGGCCTTTCAACTTTAGCCACTAAATGTTGGACAAAAGCCTGTGCTACGGCCTCTGCATCTGGAAACACCCGAACATTCGCCATTACACACCTTCGACCGGCAACGAATGCCAACTCCGACCATCGCGAGCGATCAGGGCCTCGCCCGCCTCTGGCCCCCAAGTACCCGCCGCGTAGTTAGGAAAGTCGGCCGAGGGAGTGTTCGTCCACGCGCTCAGGATGGGTTGAATGATCGACCAGGCGATGTGTTCTTGGTCCGCACGCATGAACAGCGTCGAGTCGCCAAGCATGACGTCGTAAAGCAACGTCTCATAGGCTTCCGGAGGCTCGACGTGGAACGCCTCGCTGTAGTAGAAGTCCATATTGACGGTCTGCAATCGCATTCCCTTGCCCGGTTGCTTGGATTGGAACCTGAGCACAATTCCTTCTTTGGGGGCGATATTGATGATAAGGCGATTTGGCTCAAAGTGTTCCCCCGTCGTCCCTGGGAAGATTTGGTGGGGGACCGGCTTGAACTCAATGCTCACCTGGCTCACCTTGCATGGCATCCGCTTGCCCGTCCGCAAATAGAACGGCACGTTTTGCCATCGCCAGTTATCGATATAGAGCTGAAGGGCGGCATAGGTTTCGGTGGAGGATGCAGGATCGACGCCCTCTTCCTGCCGATAACCTGGTTCCTTTTCGCCCCGAGAATGTCCCGCACCATATTGCCCTCGGACGGCATACTTATACAATTCTCCAGGCGGAATCGGCCTCACCGCCTTCAGGACGTCGACCTTCTTGTTGCGCACCTCGTCGGCTTCAAAGGATACAGGAGGCTCCATGGCGATCATGCACATCACCTGGAGCAGGTGGTTCTGGATCATGTCCCTGAGCGCACCGGCTGACTCATAGAATGCACCCCGACCCTCCACTCCGACTTCCTCTGAGACAGTGATCTGGACATGGTCGATGTAGCTCCGATTCCAGATCGGTTCGAACAGCGCATTCCCGAATCGAAAGGCGAGCAGGTTCTGGACGGTCTCTTTGCCCAGATAGTGGTCGATCCGATAGACCTGGCACTCATCGAATGCGGCAGTGACCTTGGTGTTCAGATCTTCGGCTGAAGTCAAATCCGTCCCAAACGGCTTTTCGATGACGACCCGGTCTCGTTTCTTATCGTCGTTGAGTCCGGCATCGTTCAGGCCATGAATCGCCAGCTCAACCATCGAGGGTGGGATGCTGAGGTAGTGGATCCGGTTGGCTCCTCGACCCCAACTTGCTTCAGTCTGAGTAATCAGCCCTCTGAGACCTTCGTACAGTCCTCGGTCGTCCAGCCCTCCAAACGCGAACTGGAGGTTCGAGGAGAACTCTTGCCACTCGGCTTCATCGGGCTTGCCTCGCCGGGAGAAAGTCTCGACGCCCTCGCGCATGTCCCGCTTCCACGTTTCAAGGTCGCTTCGGCGGCCGTTGCCAACGATCAGAAAATTCTCGGGAAGCAACTTTTCATGGTAAAGGTTGAACAAAGCAGGCAGAAGCTTGCGCTTCGCGAGGTCGCCATTGGCCCCAAAGATGGTGATGATCGCCGGTTCGGACGGCCTCGTCAATTCGGGCCCCACTCTGTGTGGAAGGAGCCTGCCTTGTCCGTGCGCTCGTAGGTGTGGGCGCCGAAGTAGTCGCGCTGAGCCTGGATCAGGTTCGCCGGAAGTCGGCCGGTGCGGTAACCCTCCAAGTAGGCCAGAGAGGCCGAAAGGCAGGGAGTTGGAATCCCAAGGTTTGCCCCTTTGACGACCAATCCCGCAAGCTCGGCGTGGCCGGAGAAGACGACGCTTTGGAAAGTCGGCGCAACCAGCAGGTTATCGACTCCTCCCGATTGGTTAAGGGCATCGCGGATTGGCTCCAGGAGCTTGGCGCGGATGATGCAGCCAGCTCTCCAGACTCTGGCCGAACCTTCCAGGTCGATCTCCATTCCGTGCTCAATACTCGCCGCCTTCAGGAGGCTGATGCCTTGGGCGTAGGTTATGAGGAATGCCAAATGCAGCGCCTCTTCCACTTGGCGAGCATCGTCTGAAGAACCGACCGACCCGCGGACATCACGGCCAATCGACTGCTGCGCGCGAACTCTTTCATCCTTCAATCCCGACATCTGGCGAGCAGAGACGGCGGCATCGATAGTTGGAATTGGGATGCCCAGGTCAAGTGCATCCTGCGAAGTCCATTTTCCGGTTCCTTTCTGCTTGGCCCTATCCAGAACCAAGTCCACCAGGTCTTGGCCAGATTCGTCTTTGACCTTCAAAACATCGGCCGTGATTTGGGTAAGGAAGCCGCCAAATGGGCCATCGGTCCAGGTTTGAAAGAGGTCAGAGATGGCTTGGTTAGAGAAGCCGCTTCCTCTATGAAGCAGGTCGTATGCCTCCGCGATGAGCTGCATCAGGCCGTACTCGATGCCGTTGTGGACCATCTTCACGTAGTGGCCTGCGCCACCCTTTCCAAGAAGCGCGACGCAAGGGTCGCCATCGTACTTGGCGGCGATCGCTTCCAGGATCGGCTGCACCCGCTGATAGTTTTCGAGAGTTCCGCCTGCCATCATGCTAGGCCCGACCCGGGCTCCCTTCTCGCCTCCCGAGACGCCAATTCCGATGAATCCAAGGCCCTTCTTGGCGAGTTCGGCGGCCCTTCGCTCGGTATCGCGATAGTGGGAGTTGCCGCCTTCGATGAAGAAGTCGCCCGGCTCCATGTACTGGCTGAGTTCGGCGATGACCTCATCGACCGCGTCACCGGCGGGAACTAGAGTCATCACAACCCGAGGTTTTTCTAGCTTGGCGATGAAGAGCTTGTTGTCCGCGATGCCCGAAAGCGCTCGTCCTTCGGCATAGGAGGCGAAGTGATGTGCCTTCTCCTCGCTGCGAGCCAGACCTAAAACTGAATATCCGTGGTCGGCGATGTTCAAAGCCAGGTTGCGGCCCATTGTGCCCAAGCCGATCATGCCAAATTGAAAAGTCTCCGACATTGGCGCAAGGTTACTTGAAGTTCGGCATCGGGATCGAAGACAATGCACCAATGGCTCACAGGATCGTCCGTCTTCGCACCAACTACCTTGAAAACCCGCTCGGATTGGATGATCCCCAACCCCGGTTCTCGTGGGCGCTAGATTCTGAGGAACCTGGGGCCAAGCAGACCCACTACCAGATCACCGTAGGTTCCACGGAGGGTGGCTCGGACTTTTGGGACTCGGGGAAAGTAGCTTCTGAGGAGTCCAAGTGGATTGCCTATGCTGGTTCCGTGGTTCCGGCGAAGACGCGAGCCTTTGTGAAGGTGCAGGCTTGGGATGGCGATACCGCCTACGAGCCGGTTTCTGGATTCTATGAGACCGGGCCGGGAACCTGGGACGCTTCCTGGATCGGCGGCATCTTGGCGGGCGGACCCCGAACCTCCGTTCCTCCAGCGCGGGTTCGAAAGTCGTTTGCCCTGGACAAACCTATCAAGAGCGCCCGAATCTACATCACCGCGCTTGGCCTGTATGACGGCACGATCAACGGCAAGCGTATTGGGAATTGGAACCTGGCTCCAGGCTGGACCCACTTTGGCAAGCGGGTCCGCTACCAGGCGTTTGACGTAGCAGACAGCCTTCAGCAGGGCGAGAACCTCATCGAGGTCGACATGGGCGATGGCTGGTATTGCGGCAATCTGGAATGGCGAGGACGCCAGCTCTATGGGGATCGACCCAAGCTCCTGGCTGAAGTTCACGTTGCCCATGACGATGGCTCTTCGACGGTTATTTTTACGGATGACACTTGGGAACATGCTTTCGGGCCAATTCTTGAAGGCGACACCATTTCCGGAGAAGCCCATGATGCTCGCCGATCTTTTGAAGATTGGCTCCCAGTGAAGACATTTATCCATCCTGAAGGCATGCAGGTTGTCCCGACCGATGAACCGAGAATCGCAGTGACAGAAGAAACTCAGCCAATCGAGGTGAAGCAACAAGGTGGCCGATGGTTGTTCGACATGGGCCAGAACATGGTTGGCCACGTTCGCCTGAAAGTGGATGCCAATGCCGGGAGATCCATGTGGATGCGGTTCGGTGAGGTCCTGGACGACAAAGGCAACCTCTATATCGCAAATCTGAGAAATGCAAAGCAGACCGACTACTATGCGTGCCGGGGTGGCACGCCTGAAGTTTGGGAACCCAAGTTCACCTTTCACGGATTCCGATATGTAGAGCTTAACGGGCACGGAGGCGAGCCTCTGCCCGACGCGATAACGGGCGTGGTGGTGCACTCCGATACGGAGCGAGTCGGCTGGTTTGAATGCTCCGATCCGCTGATCAACCAACTTGTGAAGAACATCGACTGGGGTTGGCGGGGAAACAGCGTGGACGTGCCGACCGACTGCCCACAACGCGACGAACGGCTTGGTTGGACGGGAGATGCGCAGGTCTTTATCCGCACGGCGACCTACATTCGAGACGTGAACGGGTTCTTTGCGAAGTATGTTCAGGACCTGGCGGATGCCCAGACGGACAAGGGTTCCATTCCTCCAACCGCGCCGAACACGGGTGCGGTTGGGGGCGACGGCGGGCCGGCTTGGTCCGATGCGTTCATGATTTGCCCATGGTGGCTTTACCGATCCTATGGGGATGTGGACGTGCTGGCGAAGCACTATGACAAATACAAGTTCTTCATCGACTATCTGGGAACAACCTCAAAGGACTTCATCCGCAATCATGAGGAGTTTGAAGGATTCAAGGGGTTTGGGGACTGGCTCTCGATCAATGCAGAGACGACAAACGACTTTATCGGAACGGCTTACTATGCCTACTGCGCGGAGATCATGGCGAAGATCGCGGTAGTTCTCGGGCACTCGGCGGATGAGGCAACTTATACCAAGCTGTATGAAGACATCAAGGCGGCTTTCAATGCCAAATATGTGACGGCGGACGGCAAAGTTTCGACGGGATCGCAGACTAGCCAGGTCCTTGCCCTGCACTTTGGATTGCTTCCCGCTGAGCTTCGTGGGAAGGCGGTTGAGATTTTGGTTCAGGATATCGAAGCACGAGGTTGGAAGCTCTCGACCGGGTTCGTCGGAAGCTCTTACCTGCCCTATGCTTTGAGCAAGAATGGTCGATCGGATGTGGCGTACAAGCTGCTTCACCAGAAGGATTGGCCAAGTTGGCTCTATGCCGTTACCAAAGGCGCGACCACGATTTGGGAGCGCTGGGATGGCTGGACGGAGGAGAACGGCTTCCAAGATCCGGGGATGAACAGCTTCAATCACTATGCCTATGGCGCGGTCGGCGAGTGGCTCTTCAGCACGGTCGCGGGGATCGATCTTGATCCGGAAGTTCCTGGGTTTAAGAAGTTTAGGTTGGCGGCCACTCCAGGTGGGGAGCTGACTTGGGCTAATGCACGGTTCATTTCTCCTTATGGGGAGATTGTTAGCAATTGGTCGTTGGCGGGAGATGAGCTGAATTGGTCGGTGGTGGTGCCCCCGAATGCGACGGCGGTGGTTTCGGTACCAGGTGGGTATCGGTCGGTGGATGGGAAGTCGGAGGCGTTTGAGGTTGGGCCGGGTCGGTATGAGTTTGTGGCGGTGAAGTAGGGTTTTTTAGCCTCCAGACGGCGCTTCTGGAGGTAGCAATTACCCCAGCCGCGCCTCGTCTCGAATTGCAAGTAGTTCTTTCATCAGACCGTGCAGGTCTGGTTGGCGATCTAACTTGCCGAACGAGTCGTGGAGGTCCATGTAGAGGCGGTAGAGGCGGGCGTAAGTGGCTACGTTCCCTGAAATTGAGGTGTAGATCTGGTCTTTGCATCCCGTCATAGCGGCGACGGCGGTGGCCA
>JACMJO010000334.1 GCA_014380605.1 Fimbriimonadaceae bacterium
CAACTCCCGCACCCGATGGGAACAACAAGGGATCGGAAACGCCCACGATCAGTTGGGGCGACATTTGCAGGGGCATTACTATCCCCATGCCTTTGGCACGTACCCCGAACCGATCTGGGACGGCGTCGGCCCCGGAGCCACCACCGCGACCCTCAACTTTAGCCATGGCAACGACGGCATCCTCGGCGGAGGCATGCTCGCCGACGACTACGTCATGCTGCCCATCGTCTACGCCAAATCCTGGCGGCCGAGCCATGTGCCCCTTTGGGGCCAAGCCCACAAAGATTGGATGCGCGATAACTACCGAAAATCCATTATCGCCATGGGGCCAATCCAAGACATCCCCTCCCCGGATTCTCGGGTCGAGGTCGACATGGATGTCCGAGACAAGTTCGGCCTCCCCGTCGCCAAGCTAAGCGGCACCACCCACCCCGAAACCCTGCGCACCGCCGAGTTCATGCAGGCTCGGGCGAGAGAATGGCTCATCGCGGCTGGCGCCGAGAACGTCGAGAGCCGCCCGCCAACCCTCTACCTATCCGCCGGCCAGCATCAAGCCGGCACCTGCCGCATGGGCGACCATCCCTACCATTCCGTAGTCGATCCGAACGGCAAGGTCTGGAATCACGACAACCTCTTCATCGCCGATAGCTCCGTCCACGTCACCAACGGCGGCTTCAACCCGGTCCTAACCGTAATGGCCACCGCCTGGCGCACCGCCGACTTGATCGTCAAGAATTGGTAAATGCGGAATTCAACTTATCTGGATGCTCAGTCACGGATCGTGGAAGCAGCCACGCTTGGGTTTGTTGAGTTAAACAGGACCATTCGAGCGACGGAAGTGGCGGACAAGGTTGGGTACTCGGTCTTCCACTTTCAGCGGCTTTTCCGAGCGATGGTTGGCGA
Organism: Fimbriimonadaceae bacterium; assembly: GCA_014380605.1. Taxonomy (GTDB): domain Bacteria; phylum Armatimonadota; class Fimbriimonadia; order Fimbriimonadales; family Fimbriimonadaceae; genus 55-13. The sequence goes on from JACMJO010000334.1 coordinate 904, forward strand.
ATCTTGGGCAGATTATCATCGGCGCTTGCGATTGGAACTTGCCGGCTCAATGATCCAGCTTAACGACTACAAAGTTTCAGCGATTGCAATCCGTTGCGGATTTGAAAGTCACGAGGTTTTTGCAAGGGCTTTCAAGTCTGCGTACGGTTGTAAGCCATCCGAGTTTCTGAGCATTGGAACGTATCATCCGATTCTGCCAAGCCCAAATGGCGTACATCAGGCTGATCCGCACACGATCGAATCACTGAGAACCTTGCGAGAGCCGGGTGTTCCGATCCCATTTGAAGTAAGACCAGTGGAGGCCATGCATTTAGTCGGGATGCGTTACAAAGGCCCTCTTCAGTTTGTCTCCTCTGCTTGGCTTAAGCTCAACGATTGGGCAAATGAGCACGGAATCGACCTGAACACTCGGCTCTTGGTCACATGCGCAGAAGAGTTGGATGAAGAGACGCCCCCGGCAGATCACGAAGCGTTTGTGGCGATGGACGACCTCGGCGAAGAAGGGTTGGAGCGATTCATAGTGGATTCTGGGCTGTTCTTGGTGGCAAGGCACCAAGGTTCAGGGCATTTACTTGCTGATTTTTGGCTGCGCCTGTACTGCGAGTGCATTCCCGAAAGCGGGCATATGCTTCGTGAATCGGCAGCTTTTCAGATCTATCCATCCGGACTCTTCGTAGAAGACCCAAACCAGTTTGTGACTGACGTTTATGTGCCTGTCCATCCAAAGTGAGCACAAAACATCAACCGATTTCTGACCTGGCTGGTTTATGCTGATGTCCACAAATGAGAGTCTTTTACTTTGAGATCCCGGCAGAGGATTGCGACCGGGCGAAAGAGTTCTACAGCAAGGCGTTCGGCTGGACCTATCAAAAGTTTCCGACCGAGACGCCCTACTACTTCGTCAAGACGGGCGACGACTCTGAGCCTGGCATCGACGGCGGGCTGATGCAGAGGTTTGCCGAGGGGCAGCCCGTGACAAACATCATCCGGGTCGAGTCGGTGGACGAGGCGTGCAAAACGATCGAAGCATCCGGCGGAACCATCGTCGTTCCCAAGTTTGAGATCCCCGGCGTCGGCTGGAAGGCGTTCTTCAAGGACACCGAGGGCAACATCTTCGGAGTGGCGGAAATGCCGTCCGGCTAAGGCCTTCGCCTCAGCCAGGCAGTACCCAGGACCCGCCTTCTGGCCCAGTTTCGGATAGATCTGCATAGGCGGGAAACGATCTTGAAGTTCCATCGCGATATTGTTGACAGAGCAAGACCATGATGACCCTCGAAAAGCCGATTGTAAGAAGCATTGCGACCGATACCGCCAGTTGGTTCATGTCCAATCGCATGACCTTCTTGGCTAATGCCAGTGAGACCGAGAACGACTATTCTCTCACTCACATTGTCGCCACCCCCAGCGGAACCCCTCCTCCGCACGTGCACTCCCGAGAGGACGAGATTTTCTATGTCTTAAACGGCCAAGCCAAAGTTCAGGTGGCCGATCAAGAGATGATCGCCGGCCCAGGTAGCACGGTTTACCTGCCCCGAGGTCTCGCCCACGTCCCGATCGTGCTGTCCGACTCCGCCGAGACATTGGTTTTGATCGCCCCTGGCGAATTCGCGAACTTCTTCAAGGACCTCGCTGTTCCCGCCGGTCCCGGTTTGCCTCGCGCCAGCCAGATTCAGACGCCATTGATCGAAGACCTGCTTCATGCCGGAAACGAGTATGGAGTCACATATCTCCCTCACGGGGCTTCGGTGGCCGGCTGGCCGATTCCGAAAATCCACGCCCAGCCGAAGCACGTTGGAGCCGGGGAAGGTGAAACCCTAAGCGTCCTGGGTAGCAAGGTAACGATCAAATTGGAAGGCTCGGACACCCAGAAAATGTTCTCGATCTTCGAGATCGAAGACCCAGCCGGGATGACGGGGCCCTTGCACATCCATCATGCCGATTCAGAAGCGTTCTATGTTTTGGAAGGCGCCTATGAGTTCCAAATGGGCGATCGCGTCGAGCGAGCAGCCGCCGGCTCGTTCGTCTACATCCCCAAGGGCTTGCCTCGGAGGCGTCGAAACTACGCCCAGACCACGGGACGAGTATTAGCCGTCACGGCAACCTCAGGCCACGAACATTTCTATCGCGAGATCGCTGCGATGAAGTCCTTCGATCCTGCCCGTCTAGAGGTCGTCGGAAGAAGGTACGGCATCGAGATGGTCGGCAAGTAAGACCTAAACGATAACTTCCGCCTCAACAACCGCCGCTTTCTTCTTCCCTGCGACAGCCGCCTCCACCAATCCTCTGAACAAGGGGTGGGGCCGGTTAGGGCGCGACTTGAACTCGGGATGGGCTTGGGTGGCGATGAAGAACGGGTGGGAAGGAAGCTCGATCATCTCGACCAGTCGGTAGTCTGGCGAGACTCCGGAAATGACCATCCCGTGCTCTTGGAGCTTCTCTCGGAAATCGTTGTTAACCTCGTAACGGTGGCGATGACGCTCGTCGATCCGGTTGTTGCCATAAAGCTTGTGAGCTAACGTCCCGTTCACGACGTTGCAAGGCCAGGTTCCCAGCCGCATGGTCGCTCCTTTATCGGTGACGCCTTTTTGCTCGGGCAGTAAATGGATTACAGGATAGGATGGATTGTCCGACATCTCTTCTGAGGTCGCACCGGTCAGGCCGCATTCGTTCCGTGAGAACTCAATCACCGCCATCTGCAAGCCAAGGCAGATTCCCAGGAATGGAATCCCTTTCTCCCGGGCCACCCGAATCGCCTCGATCTTGCCTTCGATTCCTCGCCCCCCAAAGCCAGGTGCCACCACCAACGCGTCAATTGCCCCCAAAACCTCTTCGGGTGGCTTTCCATGCTCGAATGCATCGCTCTCGATCCATTTGATCTTGACTTCGGCGTCGTTGGGGATCCCGGCATGGATGAGGGCTTCGGCGATCGACTTGTAGGCGTCGCCGTTGCTGGTGTATTTGCCCACTACGGCAACGGTGCATTGGTGCTTGGGGTTTTTGAGGGTGTCGACCAGGCTCTTCCACTCCGATAGGTTCGGCGGTCTTTGTTCCAAGCCCAGCCGTTTGCAGACGAAGTCGCCAAGGCCAGCATCTTCGTAGGTAAGGGGGACTTCGTAAATGGTCTCTACGTTCAAAGATTCGATGACTGCTTCGGGTGGGACGCCACAGAAGAGCGAAATTTTTTCCTTGACATCTTGCGGCAGGGGGACTTCAGATCGGCAAACGAGGACATCGGGGGAGATACCGATTTCTCTGAGCTTATACACCGAGTGTTGGGTTGGCTTGGTTTTGACTTCGCCCCATGGTCCGACCGTCGGAACCAGGGTGACGTGAACGTACATCGTGTTCTCGATGCCAACGTCGGTTCGCATCTGGCGAATCGCTTCGAGGAATGGAAGGGACTCGATATCGCCGACCGTTCCGCCGATCTCGGCAATAACCACATCGGCTTCCTGCTGTTTGGCAAGCTCGATGATGCCCCGCTTAATCTCGTTCGTGACGTGAGGAATAACCTGGACGGTCGCACCAAGGTAGTCGCCACGTCGCTCGGCATCGATGACGTTTCGATAGACCTTGCCGGTGGTGATGCTGGAACCTGCGGAGCAGGAGACATCCATGAATCGCTCGTAGTGGCCAAGGTCGAGATCGGTTTCAGCGCCGTCGTCGGTGACAAAGACCTCGCCGTGCTGGAACGGGTTCATGGTTCCGGCATCCACATTAATGTAGGGGTCTAATTTCTGCATGGTGACCCGGAAGCCGCGATTTCTCAGCAAGCGTCCGAGGC
>JACMJO010000335.1 GCA_014380605.1 Fimbriimonadaceae bacterium
GTGCTTGGGATCGTCATTTTCCTGGTCGGAGTGGCTTTGCTCGCGTTCACGTTCAAGCTGGCTTATGAGATGTTCGTGGTTCCACCCGACAAGGCGCTCGGAGTCTTGCCTAACCAGCCGCTAGACTTAGGCGTGGCTGGGCAATCCCTGGTCAGCGTCCTCATCAAAGTTCTTATGCTTGCCGTAATGGGCTTGATGGGGTCTTTGATCGCGAATCGCGGAGTCTCGCTCTTTGCAGGAAGCAGAACCACACCACGTCCGCTACGCGAATCGGTAATCGAGCCACACGAGAAGGCGCAAGTTACAGATTCGAAATAGTTTCCTTCCTTGGCTTCTTGGTCTTTCCAAGAGGAATCTCGAACGGCACGGTTACCTTCAAGATGAGGCTGCTCCGGAAAGTCCGGGCATTGGGGTCGCCTAGGATCAGGAAGTATTCAGTTCCCAGATTTCCGCTTTGGCGAAAGGCCAGATAGAAGTTACTGTGTGAATCCTCTTGCACGATCCGCCCGCTTACGGATCGATCCTTACCTAAGTCGTAGTTGGCGCTGAGCACAACCTGATCGTGCTGGCCTACATAGTTCACCCGCTGGAACCGAAGGTTCGTCTGCAGCTTGCCCAAGGTGCGGTAGGACGTACTAAACTCGATCGACTCATAAGGAAACCCGCCCTGATCGCCCCAGAAATAGCCTGCGCCGATTCGTCGATAAGGATTGCCTCGCGGGTAACCGATGTCAAATCCGTATAGCTGATCGTACGTGCCTTCGAAGTTTCCAATCTGGGCGAAGCCGACGATGGCAAAACCGCCCCGAAGGGTCGTATAGGGATTGAAAACGAGCTCATTCCGATAGAAATTGCCGCTTATCCGCTCGTAGGTCGTACCTTCAATGAAGAAGCCGTAGTCGTTCAAAAGCCCTTTGTCGAAGTTCTTGTTGTAAATCAGGCCGCCGTTCCAGCCTTTGTAGTCGCGCTCGGGAAAGAATCCTAAGCGTGGATTAAAACCGGCATCTACGGCCGTGTATCCCAAAAACGACTGCCAACCACTGCGATTGTATTCGATGTACGCGTCTTGAAATTTTCCGCTGCCCGACAGCGTGTCCTTGCTGCCCATCTGACGGCCGCTCAGGGTGAAATCTCCAAACTCTTTGCTGACTCTAGCCAGGTAGGCATCGTTCTTTAGGTCCGGGCGATTGACGCTTGTGGCGGCGAGACGAATCGTCATCGTCGGATCGGGGTTATGGGTCACGGAAGCGACAAGGTTGTTCCGGGTTCCGCGCCTAACTTCGCTTCCGAGAATGTTCTGGCGTTCCCAGTCCGTAATGTTCAAAACGCCAAAACTGGTCTTGTTCGAAAGTCGGCCATAAGCGTTGAGACCGACATCGAACGTGTCGATGCGCTGACTCGCGAACAGTGCCGAACCAATGTAGTCGCTCCCCTCTTGGAAGAAGGGCCTTGTTTCTCCCGCCAATCTCTCAAATCGACTGAAGTCCAGGGATAGAACCTGATTCTCGATGTTCCGGAAGTCCGGATTGATCGTTCCAACCAATTCGACTTGATCTGTAATCTGAGTCTTCAGATCCAGGCCAGAGTTGAAGACGTGGCCTGTATCGGGATCGTAGCCAAAGTACGAGTAAGGCAGGAGCTTAATCGACCTGGCGACGGTTTGTGCAGGGCAGATAACGTCTACCCAGCGAGGGCAGTTTCCTATATTGTTATTCTCGATGTTAACGTGCTGAAACTCCCTCTGGGTGCGGGAAACGAACCTTCCAAAATTGATCCGCATGGTTCGCTTGCCTGCGCCCGGAAGCCTGAAAATTTGCCATGGAATTCTAGCCTCAGCTTCCCATCCGGTTTCGGTGATGCGGCCCTTTGCAAAGATCTCGCCCGTCCATTCTCGTTTTGCCGCGCGGCCGCCTGCCAACTCGATGCTTGTCGCCCCTTTGGGATTGATTTGGAAAACGTTGAAATCGTTGGCGGAGCCCCCTACGTCGATCCCAATCGCAACGGAATCGTCGCCGGAGAGGCTGACGTTGGTTCGATACTCATTTGCTTTGATTTGCGAGGGGTTTGGGTCCTGCAAGCGGGCCGCAAAGTAGATGTAATCGGCGTCGTATCCCACCCAAAACTGAGAGTTCTCAGGAGCCGGAGCGTCGGTGTTCTCGTCGACCATTCCCTGCACGCTTGGCACTCCCGCCCATTCATCATCATTGATCGTGCCATCGATCGAAGGAGGCTTGGTAATTTGGTGTCCTGGAATTTCCTTGATTTGGGCACTAGACAATGAAACCACGGCGATGGAAAGAAAAACGAAGATGGGGCGCACGGAACGGAATATCGTTCTCACACATTCATTAGTTCCCATAGTTTCGATCCTGGGTCGTGGGAATGAGGATGAATGTGAAAGCGTCTATAATGTTTAATAGCGAAATATGCTTCCGATTCTTCCTGCCCTACTGCTTCTGATTTTGCAAGGCCCATCTTCAATTGAGAGGATGGCGCTTGACGGTCGGTTGCCGGCGGCATTGGAAGCGGTCACCCGGCAACTCGAGGGCCAAGACCATCGCAACACTTCGGTTGAAAAATCCGACGCGGCAGTTTTAGCTTCTTTGCTTGCTTTTAGTTCAGACCCCGGACTATCGCATGCGCTTTTCCAGATTCTCAATGTGGATCAACCTATCGATGCTCTACGCACGATCCCCTTTGGTGCCGATGAGCCAGATTCCGATTGGAATCTGAACTTCTACGCTGACGAGCCGTCGGCGGTCCCAGAGGAAATCCTCGAGTGCCAACGGTCTCGCGACGGACCGCTCTGATTGCGAGTTTGGGTTCTCCGATTGCGGGTTTATCCGCTCTTTGAAGCTCAAACACCCTCCGAACCTTTCTCTTCGCGGCTGCAGGACGCCAGATGCGCTCCGCAAACCGCCCCCCGCAATCCGAGACCACAAACATGCAATTCCTTAGAAAACTATTCGACACCAGCAAGAAAGACGTCGAGCTCTTGCAACCAATCGTTGATCGCATCAACTCCCTTGAGCCCGAAGTTGAGGCTCTTACCGACGAGCAGATTAAGGCCAAGACTCCAGAGTTTAAGGAGCGCCTAGCAAATGGAGAGACCCTGGATAAGCTCTTGCCAGAGGTTTTTGCTCTGGTCCGCGAAGTCTCCAAGCGAACCCTGGGAATGCGCCACTTCGACGTACAGCAAGTCGGCGGCGCAGTTCTTCATCAAGGGCGTATTTCCGAGATGAAGACGGGCGAGGGAAAAACCCTCGTCGCGGTTGCTCCCCTCTACCTAAACGCTTTGGAGGGCAAAGGCGCGCACTTGGTTACCGTCAACGACTACCTTGCCCGTCGAGACGCGGTTTGGATGGGACCGATCTATCACTTCCTCGGGATGAGCGTTGGCATCATCCAAGGTCAAGGCGAGGACAACGACGAACTGGGCGGATCGTACATCTACACCCCCGGGGCACAACATGCTGACCCGCGCTACCTGAACCTCGTAGCCTGCGAGCGTCGCGATGCCTACTCCTGCGACATCACCTACGGTACGAACCACGAGTATGGGTTCGACTACCTTCGCGACAACATGGCGTTTAGCGAGGAACAGTTGGTCATGCGCGAACTCCACTATGCGATCGTGGACGAAGTCGACTCGATCCTAATCGACGAGGCACGTACGCCCCACATCATCAGCGGCCCCTCGATGGAGGACACTTCTACTTACCGAGTCGTCAACGAGGTCGCCAAGAAGATGCAGCCCGAAGTTCATTTCACGGCTGACAAGAAGAACCATTCCGCGGCCATGACCGAGGATGGAATGGACTTTGCCGAACAAGAATTGGGGATCGAAAACATCGCCTCCGACCCTAAGATGTTCCACCATCTGAACGCGGCGGTCCAGGCCTATGCGCTATTCGATAAAGACATCGACTACGTTGTTCGGAGCGGCGAAGTCGTCATCGTTGACGAGAATACAGGCCGCATGATGTTCGGTCGCCGGTATGGCAACGGACTTCACCAGGCGCTTGAGGCGAAAGAAAACGTTACCGTACAGCGAGAGAGCCAAAC
>JACMJO010000336.1 GCA_014380605.1 Fimbriimonadaceae bacterium
AGGAAGAGTGGAAGCTGATGAAACGGCATTCTATAGTAGGGGCCGACGTCATCAGCCGGATACCCCAACTACGTTTCTTAGCCGGCCCTGTCCGGGCTCACCATGAACGATGGGATGGAACTGGCTATCCAGATGGACTCGCCGGAGAAGTCATTCCACTTGCCGCTCGAATTGTTGCCGTAGCCGACGCCTTCTCGGCCATAACCACTGATCGTCCCTACAGCGCAGCACGCTCTTCTGAGGAAGCAGTTTTAGAGTTAGAGCGGTGTCAGGGAAGCCAGTTCGACCCCGAGGTCATTCAGGCCCTCCTTCGGGTATTCGGAGCAGCTGGCGACAAGCGGATGGATAAGGCTGCTTAGGACCATGTTAGTAAAGACTAAGATCATCCTTGCTATCGTCAGTTGCGCAGTCCTGTTTATGGCCATGACGCTCGTTTGGCGCAATCACGAACAAGAGACCGCCGCCACCCTCCAAAATGGCCTCCGCGAAAGCCAGGAGAGACTTGCATCCTCGGCCTTAACATCGAACGGAGCCCTTCCAGAGGCATTCAGCATAAGTTTTAGCTACTGGGACGAAATGGTCCGGGCAATTGAAAAGCCGGACAAAAAATGGGGAGACGAAGCCGTTGGGACCGCTCTTTCACAGTTCGCTACCGATGCAACTCTAATGCTTAGTCTCCAGGGCGAATCGGCTTACGCGACAAGCCTGCCCGGCAAGGAACGTCTTCTTACGGCCGACTTCAACCTGAGGGAACTACTGCCGATACTAAAAGAAAAGAAGACGCTTCACTACTTCCGCCAAATGGGGGGGGAAATTCTTGAGGTTTGCGCAGCCACCGTGCACATGAGTGCCGATGCCGCCCGTAAAGGGACGGTCCATGGATACTTTATCTGTGTGAAGGCAGTTGACAAACAGTTTCTAGCAAGCCTCGAGAAGAGCACCTCGAACGAAGTCCGGCTCGTCGCCACTTCCAAAGTGGAGGCTTCTGAAGGTTACGGCACGGTTGTAAAGAAGCTCATGGGCCTGGATGGACGGGCGGTTGGCTATCTCGCGTTTACCGTGCCATCGCCCTCCATAACCTTACTCAAGGACTCTTCAAATCGGGCTCTATGGATTTTTGCTTTGTTTTCCACCTGCATCGTTTCTATCTTATTCCTCGCCCTGATGGTTTGGATCAACCGTCCCCTAGATCAACTTGGACAATCTCTGACCTCTTCTGATCCGGCGCCCCTCGTAAAGCTGAATAAGGCGGGAAACGAGTTTGGGGCTCTGGCGAGACAGGTCACGCAGTCATTTGAGCAGAAGGCGCAATTGGAAAGCTTGCTAGCAGAACGGACGGAGGCACAGAAAGCTCTGAGCCTCGCCAATGAGACTTTAGAGCGGAGAGTGCGCGAGCGAACGCAAGATTTGGAGGATGCCACCGCCGGGCTTGAAATTGAAAATGCCGAGCGCAGGCTGGTCGAGGTTCAACTCCTGCATGCTCGAAACGTGGCGGAGACCGCAAGCCTCGCCAAGAGCCGTTTTCTGGCGAATATGTCCCATGAGTTTCGAACCCCCTTAAACAGCGTTCTCGGCTTTGCGGATCTCCTGATCGTGAAGCTTGAAGATACTCCTAAACTTGCCCGCTATGCTTCGAACATCCGGGAGGCTGGGGACCGACTAACCACCATGATGGAAAACATGCTGAGCTTGGCGGAAGGTAGTACTCAAGGCGAGCAAAACGCCGAGCCCTTCCAAGTCGAACTACTAATCCGCGAGGTAGTCGATACCGCCACACGGGCGGCTAACCTTAAGGGTGTTTCCTTCGAGATCGATATTAATCCCGACCTACCGTTAGTTGCCGCCGAACGCACTGCGATCGCTCAAACCCTTTTTGCTTTGACGACGAACGCCGTGAAATTTAGCCCCGCCGATAGCAAGGTGAGAGTCATTGCTTCTGTAAATGACCGTAAGGATCGAATCCAGATCGCCTTACACGATCAAGGAATTGGAATGACAAGCGGGGCAATTGAGAGTCTCTTTGAAGAGTTTGCCCAGGTCGATGACTCGCAGGAGCGATTGTTCCAAGGTGCAGGAGTCGGACTGGCGGTGGCCAAGAAACTGGTTGAGAGTCAAGGTGGCGAGATTTTGGCGCAAAGCGATGGCCCAGGAAAGGGCTGCCAGTTCTGCATCACAATTCCAATTTTTTTACCTGGCCAGGAATCGCTGTATCAATCCAGTCCAGCGGCGTAGCAAGCTAGACCACCCCTGCGTACTCTGGTCGTCCGTGAATCCATGAACGTGTGAATTGTTTGCCAGGTGTGTTACGCTAGAGGAGCTCTTTAGCCTGCGATGAAGCAAAGAAACTTGACCTTCTCCTTTGGCCTGCTATCGCTCAGTCTTACCTGGCTCTCCTTTGCGGTGGGGTCCTCATCGGGCGTAGCTATTGCCCAAGATCCGCCGCTGGATCAAGTTGCGTTCTTTGAGGCCAAGATTCGTCCTGTTCTTGCCGACAACTGTTACTCGTGCCATGGCCCCAAGGTGCAGATGGCGGGGCTACGTTTAGACTCAAATGCAGGCGTTCTGAAGGGTGCGGATTCTGGGAAAGTCATTGTTTCCGGCGATCCCGAGAA
>JACMJO010000337.1 GCA_014380605.1 Fimbriimonadaceae bacterium
CCGAGGTGATCGCCAAGGCGATGGCGGTGAGTCTTGCGCCAGCTCTTTCCACCATCGTCGCTTCGGTACAGCTCTTGATCGTAAATCCCGAAGTCAAAGACGTTTGCATTTCGCTTTCTCAATTGCTCCTTGAGGTCCGCCATCTTCAACTCGCCCTTCTTGACCTTGTCCAGGGTTTCATCGAGCTTCAGTTCGGTCGGCAAGTAGCGACGGAAGAAACGATCCAATACTTCCTTGTCGATCTCCACAAAGACCTTCTCGTCCGTTCGCACAAACCGGCGAACGGTCAATTCGCCGGATGGTAATCGCTCGTCGGCGTCGGGATCTTCGTCGTTCGCCTGATTATCGACCCAGGCATAGATTGTGTCCGGCTTGCTTGGAGCGATGGCGAGACCGATTCGGCCCAGGTCTCCAGTTGCGGGCAGTCCATTGCCAAGCTTGTTCCAGGTCTTTCCGGCATCGGTCGACTTGTAAATCGCCGACCCCTTGCCGCCTTCGAGGAAGTTCCAAGCGCGCCGATCGCGCTCCCACGCGGCCGCATAGAGCACATCCGGGTTGCGGGGGTCCATCGCGAGGTCGATGACACCGGTGTATTCGTCAAGTTTCAAGACCAATTGCCAAGTCTTTCCGCCGTCTGTGGTCTTGTAGAGACCTCGGTTGGGGTTCTGGGAGTATAGGGCTCCGATCACCGCGACATAAACGGTGTTCTCATTCTTGGGGTTGATCAGGACCCTGCCGATCCGGTGGGAATCCGGCAAACCCATGTTCTTCCAAGTTGATCCGCCATCGTCGCTTTTAAAGATCCCCGTGCCCGAGTAGCTTGTTCTCTGAGAGTTGTTTTCGCCGGTTCCCACCCATATCGTCTTGCCGTCTCGCGAGACGGCGGTGTCGCCAATCGAGTAGGCGCTCTGATAGTCGAACAGGGATTTCCAAGTGATTCCCTCATCCTCGGTGACATGGAGTCCACCGGACGCAAAAGCCACGAACAGTTTCTTTGGGTTTGATGCCGGGGCCTCAATATCGATGACTCGGCCACTTTGGCTTTCCGGACCAATCGACCGCCACTTGACGTTGCCAAATGGCGAATCCTGCATCAGCTTTAGCCGTTTCTCCCAAGAATCCAGCCGCTGTTTTCCCGGCATTCCCTGAACCGGGGGAAGCATGAACTTCTGCTTTTCATCCTTCTTGTTGGAGCTACGCTCTCCTCCCGCTTGGGGTTGGGGCTCTTCTTCAGGATGCCGCTGGGCGAGCGCGAGAATGGGAAAGCAAAGGGCGGTAATTGCGAGGACTCGAGACAAGGATTGCATTAAGCATCCTTTCTACCCAAGTTTGCGATTTTTCTCCTAAGTTGGACGAGTTCGCCTAGTCGCGATCATGAAGAACCTCTGGCAGGTCGCGAGCCATGTGGACTAAGCCAAGAATCGCTACATGATCGGTTCCCATGGAGTAAATGACCAAATAGGAGTAGATCCTGCTGAACCAAACGTCTCGATCAGTCTGATCATCGCGGCGATGCCCGATTGAAGGGTTATCGGCTATTGCATCCAAGTGGTGGTGGATGTTGTCAAGAACGCGGTTAGGGACGTTGAGGCTCAGGATTTCGCGATAAAGGTAGTCCCAGATTTCATCTAGGTCCTGGCGAGCCGGGCCAGTTAGCCTATAGAAGAGCGGCATAGCTTATATAAGAGCGGCATAGCTTAGAGCCCATGCCGCATACGGGCCGACTCCAAGGTGGTTCGCAGGTGCTCGTCACCAGTAGCATCGACATAGTCTCCCCTTTCCAATGCATCCAGTCCCGCATCAATCTTCTTCCGCAGGACCTCCCGATCCACAAGAAAATCAATCTCTCTTTCCTGCATGGTTCTCAATGCCTCGCGCACAACCTCGCTGGCCGAACTGTACCGGCCCGTCGCAACCTTCCCATGCACATACTTGTCAAGCTCGGGAGTCAAAGAAACGTTCATCGTGTTGAGATTATACGTCTGGTAATGACAATCTTTGACAATCTTTGTTACCAGATTCGATGAGCCACAATTACCTCAATGCCCTACCCCGCCAAGCTACAAGAGTTCTTGGACGACCTTGCGATGTTCCCGGACCGTGCCGATCGAATCGACGCGCTCATCTCTATTGGCCAACGATTCAAAAACCCGGACGAAGAAACCGTCCCTCGAACCCCACAAACCCGAGTCCCAGGCTGTGAATCTGAGGTCTTTGTCGCATCAAAGCCAGAGGGGCAAGGTCGAAGATTCCTTTTTGGAGTCGATAACCCCCAAGGTATCTCCGCCATGGCCCTTGCCCAAATCCTCGATGAAAGCCTGACGGCACAACCTCCGTCCGAAGTCGAAATGGTGTCAGAGGACGTGGTTTACGACATCTTCGGCAAGGAGCTTTCAATGGGCAAAAGCCTTGGCCTCACCAACATGGTCCGGATGGTCAAGCAAGAGTCCAAGAAAGGAGACTGATGGTCCGACAAGCAACGCTGGACGACGCCGAGGCTATTATCGACCTGACCCGTCAACTCGGGTACCAACTCCCAGACCAGCAGATCCTTGCCAATCTTGAGGAGATGTTGAACGACGACCGTCGGGTCGTTCTAGTGCTGGTTATTGAAAGCCAGGTTGTCGGCTGGTGTACCGTCGTCGCCGATATCGCAATCACCGAACCCCCTTATGCACTCCTCTCTGGCATGGTGGTCGATGAGGCCCTTCGTGGGAATGGCCTCGGTCGCGAACTTCTGATGGCGGCCGAAGCTTGGGCTCGGGACCGCGGACTGGCCAGAATCAGACTCCGAACGAACCTTGTTCGAGCAGGAGCCCAAGCCTTCTACGAGCGAGGCGGATACGAAACCGTCAAAGAGCAGCGGGTTTACACCAAAGCTCTCTGACAACTTACCGCTCGATAGGTACTCCGACCAAGTTCCCCCACTCGGTCCAAGAACCGTCATAGTTCCGCACCTGCTCATAGCCGAGCAGGTACTTCAACGCAAACCATGTGTGCGACGACCGCTCGCCGATCCGACAATAGACGATCACATCGTCCTTTGGCTGTAACCCCGCGGTGTTCTCATAAAGTTCCTTTAGCTCCGATGCCGACTTGAACTCGCCAGTTTCCGCATTCACCGCGCGGGCCCAAGGGATGTTCGCTGCGCCTGGGATATGCCCACCCCGCAAGGCGCCCTCATTCGGGTAGGCCTCCATGTGAAGCCGGGTCCCGTTGTACTCCTCGGGCGAGCGCACATCGATCATCTTGCCTTGCTTGTCCAAGTGGGATAACACTTGATCCCGAAAAGCGCGATGGACCTTGTCGTCGCGATCAGCGGCGATGTAGGAGGAAGCGGTGAACGTTGGCTTTTCGCGGACCAACTCACGCCCTTCATTGGCCCATTTGAAGCGTCCACCATCCATGATTTTGCCGTTGGTGTGCCCAAATAAATGGAAAACCCACAATGCGTAGGCTGCCCACCAATTGTTCTTGTCGCCGTAGAAGACAACCGTCGTTTCCGGAGTGATTCCCAACTTCGAACAAAGGACCGCAAACCCATCTCGCTGCAGATAGTCGCGCCGCAAAGGATCGTTCAGATCTCTAGTCCAATCCACTTCCGCCGCGCCAGGGATATGGCCGCTTGCGTACAGCAACGGGTCCTCGTTAGACTCGACCAACCGAATATTTGAATCGGCTAGATGCTCAGCCACCCAATCGGTGCTGACAAGTGAGTTTGGGAAAGCATAGCCACGAGAATCGATGCCAGACATATCGCTATTTTACGGCATCAGTGCCGACCTAGCTCGCCAAGGAGGAGGATCGCTTGCTTACTTTGCGCAAATACATCGCTTCGTCGGCCCTGGCGACCAGAGTCCGAAGATCGCGTGCGTCGGGCGATATCTGTGCCGAACCAATGGAAAGCGAAGCGTTGTAACCCCTTGCCTCCATTTCTATGTCGAAGGCCGCTTCGACCCTTTCCAGCACTCGATTCGCCTCTGCGACGTCGGTATCCGCGAGAACCAGAACGAACTCATCGCCGCCGACTCTGGCAACTACATCCGACTCTCGGGTACTTGCTATCAGCGTATCTGCGAGGAATCGCAGGGCGTCGTCTCCGGCCCCATGGCCGAATTCGTCGTTAATGCCCTTCAGCCGGTCGCAATCGACCATCAAGACTGAGGCTAGGCTTTCCGTTTTCGTGGCGTGTTGGATGACCCTCCTGCCCGCGGTCTCAAGGCCACGACGATTGAACAGTC
>JACMJO010000338.1 GCA_014380605.1 Fimbriimonadaceae bacterium
CGCATCGCGCTTAACCTCGCCAGAGACCGAATGAGGCAAACCGTGACCACTCCCGCGAGATTGAGCGATGCGGAATGGCCGGATTCACTCAACCACGTCGAAGCAACGGAACGGCACGGGGAGCAGTTCGAAATTCTGATCGATGCTATTCGCTCCGGATTCGAGCGACTCTCACCGGACGAGCGCGAAATTTTGACACTCTACTACCTCGACGATTGGGATTACGCAGACATTTGCCAGGCACTGGGAGTCAGTTACGACGTGTTGCGAACGCGACTCGTACGCGCCCGCAAGCGCCTTCGAGAAATTGTGGGAAGCACAGATGAAGAATGACGATTTCGATAAAATAGCTCGCGAGTCGCTGGGCTTCGACCCAGGTGGACCAAGCGAAAGAGTTTGGCGAAGGATCGAAACCAGACGACGGAGCGATCGCGTGCCAAGCCCGCGTGAAATCCTGATTTCCGGCTTGGCAAGCGCCGCCGTGCTTCTCATCGCTTGGGTGGTATCGAGTGGATCGGCCGGGAGTACTCCGTTATCAGAATATTCAGAGACCAACTCGGCATTCCAGACAGCGGTCCGCGACGATACGAGACTTACACTTGCTGCAATCACCAAGATCGAAGGGATGTGAGGTCCCGGTTGCCTGTTCCCGCAAAGGGAAAACGCCCGTCATTGAACCTGTTGGAGAATCTCATGCCCGCAATTGCCGCCCTTTTTCTGATGCTATCGATTCCACTGATGGGTTGCAACGGCCAATCTGTCAAAAGCTCTGATCAAGAACGCCAGACGTCCCTAGGGGCTGCCACCGGAACCCGATATCTCGCCTTTCAGATGTTTACGTACAGTCCTAATCCGAAGTCTGCTTCCATGGGTGAAGGATCGAACCACGAATCGGCTGGATTCCCGGACAAGGCGGCTCTTGGCGCCTTTATTGACGACATCAAGAGCCGGATCGGTGCTACTGGCGACAAAAAGACACGCCTAGCAGTGATGCTTGGCCCGCTAAGCTTTGACCATTCCGACGCGGAGGTCACAAGGTTCATAAAGCTTGGATTTGAGCTGGCAGTCGAAAAGAAGGTAGCCGTCGGGTTCCACATCGACGACTCCATGTTCTGGGGTAAGCGAAAAGACCTGTGGAGCGATCCAAAGAATGTGGAGGCATTTGACTGGGACGGAGAGCCATCCACTGGCCGAAGACTAGACTGGGGAAAGGAGCCGTCAAAAGCCCCGCCACAGATGTGCTTCAACAGCAAGGTCATTGTGCGGGAGGTGCAACTGCGATCCACACTCTTGGGCAAGGCGATCCAGACGGAGGTGAGCAAGTTGCAGAACCTAAAGATGCCGGACCTGTTCGCAGGTGTGATCGCCGGGTGGGAAACTATGATCGGGCAGGACTTCAAGACGGGTAAGTATCTAGGCTACCGAGCCTTGCTCAATCGCGGCTTCACTCGGCAGAATCCGCCTAAGGACATGGATCTGGAGCGACAAAAAGTTGTTCAGGAGTTCATTGGGCTCTGGACGACAGGACTCGCAGACGCAGGCGTTTCGCCCCAAAAGATCTACTCCCACACCGCCTTCCTTTCACGCCGGGCTTTCGGTCTTGGCGACGATAAAGAGATCACATACATGAAGCCTGAGAAGGAAGTGTCGTACTCACAGCACAATCACTTCGCTCCGCCGTCCGTGGCCTTCGGGAAAAACCATCGGCCGGGTTTTTCAACCTACCCTCAGCCAGGTCTGTACGACGACATCTATGCAGAACTCGCCAAGCACAAGCAGGTGGGCTGGGCGTCGAGTGAAGGAACCAACATGCAGCCCGAGAGCGGACCTGGACAAACGGGCATGAACATGGAAACCTACTTGGCGAAGATGTTCAATCATGGGGCCACTCTGGTTACGATCTTCTCTTGGGGCATCGGTGGCGAGGCAAATAAGAACATGGGATTCCGCGTGGTTACGGAGGGAGAAGAGGCCTTGCAAGCCTATCGCAAGTTTCTCAGGAGCGAAGCTCTGGTCGAGGCGAAGTCTGAAGGAATGACCTTACAGGAGCGCTTGCCTGCCAAGATACGAAAAATCCAAAGCGAACTCCCCGCGTGGATTCAGAAAACCCACAACCAAGCCCTTGTTGAGCCCTTGATGCAGAAGTTGGATGCGGCTCTGAAAGCGAAAGACTTCGAACTGGCGGAGAAAGTGGCCGACGAGATTCTGAAACTGTTGGGATCAACGTAATTCCCGGCTCGGCAGACCAACGGGCTTCGGTTCTTGGCATACCCGACCGGGGTCAGATCGATCGGGACCCCGGATTTGTTAAAGGCGTTACTGATGTTGTCATGAATAACGCTCACAGGACGAGCATGGCTACTTCTTCGCGGAAGCGACTCCATTCGCGGCCTTTACGATGATTGACGCCACGGCTTTAGGATTGGACACGTAGATTGCATGACTGCCTCCGACTTCGGTCACCGTGGAACCGGCTCGCTTGGCCATGAGGCGCTGCGCTTGGATTGGGATCATCTTGTCTTCCGTCACGGCCAGGTACCAGCTAGGCTTTCCTTTCCAAGCAGGATCGGAAACCGCTCCCCCGAGGGCATCGAGACCCCAGGGCACCTGCGAATCTGCCATGAAGGCAGCGGTCGCGGGGTCCACATCAGCGGCGAAGGAAGCTGGCATTTTGGCACGGTCCAAGAAGAGGAAGCCGTCCTTGGGAGGAAGGATGGGGGGCCCGGGTGCACCAGGCGGGGGGTTGGCGATTAGGGTGTTGACCGATTCGCCTTTGTCGGGCGCAAATCCGGTTATGTAGACTAGCCCAGTCACCTTCGGATGAGTACCCGCCTCCGTAATGACGACCCCACCGTAGGAATGGCCGACGAGAATGACCGGCCCCTTCTGTGCGTCCAAGACGGCCCTTGTTGCGGCGACATCGCCTTCAACCGAGATGGTTGGATTCTGAACGATGCTCACGTTGTAGCCATCCTTTTTCAGGATCTTGTAGACACCCATCCAGCCCGAGCCGTCTACAAATCCGCCATGAACCAGGACGATGCTTGGCTTGGGGTCCGGCTGATGCGGAATCTCTTTGTCAGTGGTGCTCGTTGCCAAGGCGGCGAGCATTGGTAATGTGAAGATCATCTTGTTGACTCCTATCGGGAGCCTCAGACTCCCGATGCAGCTATTGTCATCAGCCAGCATTATCGAGACCGTGCCGAAAGCGATTGAATACCGTGCCGTGCGAGAGATGATCCGATTGGTAATAAAATCTAAGGTGAAAGTCCATGAGCGATCCATTGCACATCAGCTTTTTCGGGCCTATTCAGGTGCAGGTTGACGGCGCTCCTTTGCCGCAGTTACGGTCAAGGAAGGCGCTCTTGCTTCTATCGCTCCTCGTCCTTCGAAACGGCAAGCCAGCAGCCAGGGGGTGGCTCGCCAACACACTCTGGCCGGACGTCGATCTGTCGACAGCGCTATCAAGCCTGCGACCAGTCGTAAGCGAGTTGAGAAAAGCCTTAGGACCGGCGGGTTGTCGCCTCCAGTCAGCGGACCGCAATTCCATTGCCTTTGATGTAGAGGGACTGGAGGTCGATGTCCTTGCGTTTGACGAGGCAGTGAAAGCAGGCGATCTGGAGTCGGCGATCGAGAAATACTCCGGACCGCTCTTAGAAGGGTGCGAAGAAGATTGGGCATTCCAAGAGCGCCGCATCCGTCAGGAAGCATTCCTTTCATCCCTTAACACACTTGCGGACATAGCGATCAAAGAGGTGAACCCCGAGAGAGCAGTTTCGATGTACGGGCGCTCGATTAGTGCCGACCCATTTCGAGACTCCGCGCGCCGCGGCCTGATGAAGGCCCATGCAGCTTCAGGAAGTATCAACGCAGCTCTGCAAGAGTATCGCGAGTACGCACATCTCCTAAGCCGCGAGCTTGGATCGGCCCCGGAAGAGGAGACGACCGACTTGTACGATCGTTTGCGAAGGGAAACACGAAAGCCCAAGCATGTTTCAACCGCCGATCAAACTCCGCCGTCGAAGAACCTGCCTAACAACCTTCCATTCCGGATTAATGGGCTGATCGGTCGAGAGGATGAGCAGATTGACGTAGCGGGCCTACTCCGCAAGCATCGGCTCGTCACCCTTACTGGCATAGGCGGCATCGGCAAAACCGAACTTGCCCTGACGGTGGCAATGAACGTACAACGAGCGTTTCCAGACGGCGTTTGGTTCCTCGCCCTTGAGTTTCTGACGGACGAGACTAACCTGTCATGGGAACTTGCGGCAATATTGAAACTTAAGAGCGAGCTCAAGGAATCCGCGCTCGATGCCATTGTCGGACGACTTCGGGGAGCTACGTCTCTCCTGATACTTGATAACTGTGAGCATCTCTTGAATGTTGCCAGCCGCTTGTCGGAAAAGCTGCTACGCAACTGCCCAGACCTTCGAATCTTGGCTACCAGTCGCGAGCCGATGGGGATCTCCGGCGAAGCAGCTTGGCTGGTTCCTCCGCTTCCTGTTCCGAACGCGTTGGCGTTGCCTGAGAGTCGGGCAACTCGTTTGAGAGTGGTGGCCGACTACGATAGTGTGCAGCTCTTTACTCAGAGAGCAAGGGCCGTGAGACCCGATTTTGAACTGACCGACGAAAACGTACTCTCCGTGGTCGAAGCTTGTGTGCGACTTGAGGGCAATCCACTTGCTATCGAGTTGGCGGCAGCTAAGGTGCGCTCAATGTCGCCTCAACGGTTGGCCGAAAGGCTACGGAGCCACCATCTTCAAACCCTCAATTCGAGAAGCGATGGTCCGGCGAAGCGCAACCTGAGCATCCGGGCAACGCTGGATTGGTCCTATGAGTTGCTCTCAGTTGACGAACAGGTCGTATTACGCCAGCTTAGCGTCTTTTCCGGAGGCTGGTCACACAATGCTGCCCAATACGTTTTGAGTGAAAGTGGGATCGATGGAGGTTCTATTGAGGGACTGTTGGAATCGCTCATCGACAAGTCACTTGTGGTTTTCGATTATCGTCGGGATCGATTCCGATTGCACGAGCTTGTCAGGCAGTACTCGCTAGAGAAGCTGGAGAATGTTGGCGAGGGGGCCTCGGTGCGGTCACGGCTCCGCAATTGGGTCCGACAACTAGCAGAAGAAGGAGAGCCACATTTGAAAGGGACTGACCCACGTGAATGGCTCCAGTTGACGGTCGCCGAAAATGACAACATACGCTCCGTACTTAGCGAGTGCATTCGGAAAGGCGATCCTCAACAAATCGGTTTGCGGATTGCGGGGGCGCTCTTTCGCTTTTGGAGAATCCGAGGCGGCTACCGAGAGGCCGGGGAGTTCATTCTGCGCACCCTTGACCTCGACGCAGCGAAGCTCCCCACCGCACCCAGAGCGAAAGCACTTTATGGGCTTGCGGTCGTCGCTACCAGACAAGCCGATTACCCAATGGCAAAAGCATTCCATTCGGAGAGCCTGGAGATCTGGTCACTGCTCGGCGACCAAGCAGGTGTGGCCGAGTCCTTCGTTGGTCTAGGAGCTGTCGCCTTCTCTCAACGGGAATCCGAGGAGGCGGCAGGATTCCTCGATCAAGCACTGAGAATTTATGTCGAGCTTGGTGACCGACTCAACCAAGCACGGACTCTCGCTAAGTATGGGACGATCAGAATAGAGCAGTCCGATAACCGTTCGGCCCGGTCGATCTTTGAAGAGAGTCTTGTCGTTTCTCGGGAGTTAGGAGACGTGTCGCAGATAGCGTGGGCACTTTTCAATCTTGGCCTTCTGGCATCGGATCGGAACGATACAACGCTGGCAAGGGTGTATTTCGATGAGTGCCTCATCCGATTCGACCAACTTGGAGAACAGCGTGGTTTTGCTTGGGCTCTCAAGGAGCTTGGTGTCCTTGAACGTGAGGAGTGCGATCCCCGATCCGCGCGCGAAGTCCTTGAACAGAGTCGCGGCCTGTTCGAGGAGTTGAGGGATGGCCACGGAATGGCATGGTGCCAAGTTGACCTTGCGCTCGTCAGCCAGGATGAGGGGCAGCCACCAAAGGCCCGGGCCCTGCTTCTTGAAGTACTGGCCCAGTTCAAGGCTCTCGGGGAGAATGCAGGAATCGCCTATGTCACATGGAGACTAGGCAACTTGGCTCGGCATGAGGGAGATTTGGATGCCGCATCGTCCCTCTGTCACGATGCGATGAAACTCGCAGTTGAATGGAGTCAGAAGTTGGTCACGCTACACAGCTTAGAGGAGCTGGCCATGATCGCTTTGGGTCGCGGTCATTTCGAGGAGGCAATCCGTTGTTGGGGAGCGGCATGCTTGATGAGAAAGGAGTCTGAATATTTGCTTACCAAGAATCAGAAGTCTGATTTTGAACCAAAAATCGACGCTGCGAGGTCTGCTCTTGGCGAAGACGCTTTTCAGGCAGGCATGGAGTGGTCACGCAGTTATAGTTGGCGGGAGGCCGCGGCGATTCTCGGGCGCTTCCATGGAAAGAGTCCCGTTTGAAGCCACGCACCTTGGCCGCCAGGCTATGGTTGACTACCCCAGCCTTCGTGAAGACGAATCGGCGGGCTCCTGGCTTGGTTGGTCGTAGCAGGATTGCGCAGGTTCAGCAGCGGGCTGTCAGTGGCTTCACTGACGGGTAAAGCATGGACTGGCGCGATAGAGAACAGACACGCGAAACTGAATGCTGGGCGAGGTGCGTCCAACTGCAGCTTCTTCCACCGTCGTTTCTAACCAGGCCCGTCGAGTGGTGAACGATCACCATCTTCGGGCCTGCTGATCTGGCCAGGGGAGAGCGAAGGGATTCGGCTATGCCACTCGAAACCTATTCCCAAGATATCGTCGATACAGTTCGCGAGCCGTTATTGATGCTCGACACCACACTACGGGTGCATTCTGCCAATCGCGCTTTCTACCAAACGTTCAAGGTTTCGGCAGAGGAGACCGAGCACCACCTGATCTACGAGCTGGGCAACGGCCAGTGGGACATTCCGGACCTGAGAAGGCTCCTTGAAGATGTCGTCCCTAAGAGCTTGGTTTTCAACGACTTTGAGCTTGTTCACACTTTTCCCGTAATCGGCCGTCGGGTGATGCTGCTCAATGCCCGCAAACTCAAGGCAGGCAACCATGGTGAATTGCTTGTCTTGGCGATGGAAGACGTTACAGATCGTAGGCAAGCCGAGGAGGAGGTGGCCAAGACCGCCGCCGACCTCAAGGCAATCGAAACTTTCTCGCAAAACATCGTGGACACCGTCCGCGAGCCGCTATTGATGCTCGACACCACCCTGCGAGTCCACTCAGCAAATCGAGCCTTCTACCAAACCTTCCATGTTTCCCAAGGGGAAACAGAAAACCAGCTCATCTATGAATTGGGCAACGGCCAGTGGGACATCCCCGCACTCCGCAACCTGCTTGAGGATATCGTCCCCAAGAACTCCGTCTTCAGCGACTTTGAACTAGAACACACCTTCCCAGTCATCGGACGCCGCGTTATGCTGCTGAACGCTCGCCAACTCAAGGCGGGCAATCACGGCGAACTGCTTGTACTCGCGATGGAAGACGTGACGGAGCGAAGGCGGTCCGAGGCCGACATGAAGGCCATCGAGACTTATGCCCAAAACATCGTAGACACCGTCCGAGAGCCTCTTCTGATTCTCGACACGACGCTACGAGTCCGATCCGGCAACCGCGCCTTCTACCAAACGTTCCAAGTCTCGCTTGAAGAAACGGAAAACCAACTCATCTACGAACTGGGCAATGGCCAGTGGGACATCCCCGCGCTACGGACGCTTCTAGAAGACATCATTCCTACGAGCTCGGTATTCAGCGACTTCGAGCTAGAGCACACCTTCCCGATCATAGGGCGCCGCGTAATGTTGCTCAATGCGCGCAAGCTTCGCGCCGGTAGCCATGGTGAACTTCTGGTCCTTGCAATGGAGGACGTGACGGCGCGGAAGGAGGCAGAGGAAGCGCTGCTTAAAGCGGGTGCCCTGCAGAGCGCGATTTTTAACAGCGCGACATTCTCGAGTATCGCTACCGATGCGCAGGGCGTGATCCAAATCTTCAACGTAGGTGCCGAGCGCATGCTTGGGTACACGGCGGTGGAAGTAGTGGACAAAGTCACGCCGGCCGAGATATCAGACACGCAGGAGATTATTGCGCGTGCTGCCGCGTTGAGCATCGAGGTGGGTACTCCGATCACTCCGGGCTTCGAGGCACTGGTGTTCAAGGCCGCGCGCGGGATCGAAGATATCTACGAACTGACCTACATCCGAAAGGATGGAAGCCGCTTCCCAGCCATCGTCTCTGTCACCGCCCTTCGCGATGCGCAGGATGCGATTATCGGCTACCTGTTGATCGGCACCGACAACACTGCACGGAAAGAGGCCGAAGAGGCGCTGCTCAAGGCGGGAGCGCTGCAGAACGCCATCTTCAACAGCGCCAACTTCTCGAGCATCGCCACCGATGCGAAAGGGGTCATCCAAATCTTCAACGTCGGGGCCGAGAAAATGCTCGGCTACACGGCCGCCGAGGTGATGAACAAAATCACGCCGGCCGAGATTTCAGACACACAAGAGATTATTGCTCGCGCCGCTGCGCTGAGCGTCGAGGTGGGTACCCCGATTACGCCGGGCTTTGAGGCACTTGTATTCAAGGCTGCGCGCGGGATCGAGGACATCTACGAGCTGACCTACATTCGAAAGGATGGGAGTCGCTTCCCGGCGGTTGTGTCCGTTACGGCGTTGCGGGACGAGCAGGACGCCAGTATTGGTTATCTATTGATTGGCACGGACAACACCGCTCGGATGGAAGCCGAAGACGAGCGAATGCAGCTCGACCAACGCGTCCGGGACCAGCAGTTTTACACACGTTCACTGATTGAATCAAACATCGATGCGTTGATAACAACGGACCCGCGCGGCATCATCACCGACGTTAACAAGCAAATGGAAGCGCTTACGGGATGTACGCGCGACGAACTGATCGGAGCTCCTTTCAAGGATTACTTCACCGATCCGGAGCGGGCCGAGGCCGGGATTAAGCTTGTCCTGTCGGAGGGCAAGGTAACCGACTATGAGCTAACCGCGTGTTCGCTAGACGGTAAGGAAACGGTGGTGTCCTACAACGCGACGACGTTCCACGACCGAGCCCGGAAGCTACAGGGAGTATTCGCGGCTGCCCGCGTCGTGACTGAGCGGAAGCGTTACGAAGAGTCGCTTCAACAGGCCAACCGAGCTAAAAGCTTGTTCCTGGCAAACATGAGCCACGAGCTGCGCACGCCCCTCATCGCTATTCTTGGGTTTTCCGAGATGCTGCATGAGGAAGCCTTCGAACGGCAGCTGGACGAGTTCGGCACCGATCTCTCAAAGATAAACGCCGCAGGCAGGCACCTGCTCGCCCTCATCAACGACATTCTCGATCTCTCGAAAATCGAGGCCGGCAAGATGGAGCTGTTCCTGGAAAGCTTTGACGTGGGCGAGATGATCGATGATGTCGCGTCTACCATCCAGCCGATAGTCGAGAATAACTCCAACACACTTCACCTTGAGCGGGCGCCTGATTTGGGTGTGATGCGCGCGGATCAGATCAAAGTCCGACAGGCTCTGTTTAACCTCTTGTCCAACGCCGCGAAGTTTACACATGAGGGCCACATAACCCTTGACGCACGACGCCACCTTATGGATGATCGCCCGTGGATCGAGTTTCGGGTGACGGACACCGGTATCGGCCTAAATTCAGATCAGATACTGAAGCTCTTTCAGAATTTCACCCAGGCAGATGCATCGACAACGCGGAAATTTGGCGGTACCGGCCTGGGCTTGGCCCTGACTCGCCGATTCTGCTTGATGATGGGCGGCGACGTGACGGTTCACAGTGTCCCAGGCGAAGGCAGCATCTTCACCATCAAACTGCCAGCCATTGTAGAGCTGGAGCCGGATGTCGCGGCTGGGGTCGTCAATGCAGAGGCTTCCGTCGTCTCTCCGGACAATGAGGAAGCAGCCGAGAAGCTGCCGCTTACCGCAAGCTGCGTGCTGGTGATCGATGACGACCCGGTTCAGCGGGAATTGATGCAGCGATTTCTTAGCAAGGAGGGCTTTAACGTTCGAACGGCACCTGGCGGAGAGGCTGGACTGCAGCTAGCACGCACGCTGCGCCCCGTGGCTATCACCTTGGACGTGATGATGCCCGGATTGGATGGCTGGACCGTGCTGTCCATGCTCAAGGCCGACCCTTTGCTGTCCCACATCCCCGTCGTCATGCTGACGATGTTGGACGATCGGGAGCGTGGCTTTGCGCTCGGCGCGGCTGACTACTCGACCAAGCCCGTTGACCGAAAACGACTGCTGCAGATCCTAAAAAAGTACAGCTGCTCGAATCCTCCATGCCCGGTTCTGCTGGTCGAAGACGAAGCCGAGACCCGAACGATGATGCGGGCCATGATGGAGAAAGCGGGATGGGCTGTGAGTGAGGCCGAAAACGGGCGGGTCGCCCTTGAGCAAGTCCGCGCAAACCGGCCCGCGTTGATCCTCCTCGATCTGATGATGCCGGAGATGGACGGCTTTGAGTTCGCCGCTGAGCTTCACCGTCACGCGGAGTGGCGCTCAATTCCCATCGTCGTCTTGACGGCCAAGGACCTAACTGCAGATGAGTTGATTCGCCTCAACGGCAGCGTACACACGATTCTCGACAAGCGAGGGCAGTCACGCGAAGACCTGATGCATCAGGTACGCGACCTCTTAGCGGAGTGGGCCCCGCCGTCAGTAGGTGACGTCCATCCTGCCTCGCCTCGGACGGATTCGGTGGAGGTCGTGGGAAATGTCTAAGATCTTGCTGGTAGAAGACAACGAGATGAACCGCGATATGCTGTCTCGGCGGCTGGAGCGTAAGGGCTATGAGGTGGTGATTGCTATCGACGGTCCGAGTGGCGTAGAGATGGCGGAAACCCATACTCCCGATTTGATTTTGATGGACATGAGCCTGCCCATTCTCGACGGCTGGGAAGCAACTCGCCAACTAAAGGCAGACCCCGCCACGAAGCGAATTCCCGTTATCGCTCTCACGGCTCACGCCATGTCCAGCGACCGCGAGAAGGCTCTTGAAGCAGGCTGTGACGATTACGACACGAAACCGGTGGAGTTACCGCGCCTACTTGAAAAGATCGAAGCGCTTTTGGCGAAGACTGCAGCGAGAGAAACTTTATGAACGAACCACGACCTCAACCCGATGAGGGACCTTACACGCAGCTCTCACCCGAGTACCTCCACGATCTGCGCACGCCGCTAAACCATATCCTCGGATACTCCGATATGCTCGCCGAGCAGGCGGAAGTAGAAGGACACGGCAACTACGTCGAAGATTTGCAAAAAATCCGCACCGCTGCACGGAAACTGCTTGCCTTGCTGAACAATGGAGCCCCCATGCCGCCTGCTGAGGGACTCCACCAAGAAATCCAGCCAATTGCCAAACCGCCGGCAATCGAAACGGATCAGGCACTAATCCTCGTGGTTGACGATATCAAGATGAATCGGGATGTGCTCGCCCAACGCCTGGAACGGATGGGCCACGTAGTCGCTTTTGCAGAAAACGGTCGTCAAGCCATGGACGCCGCGCGC
>JACMJO010000025.1 GCA_014380605.1 Fimbriimonadaceae bacterium
AGCGTCCGAGAAACGCTTGTCTCCTTAGTAAAAGCCATCGCCAGAAATAAATCCACCTGAGATATTGAGGCTGCTCGTCTAGCTCGTGCGATATGCGCCGCACGGTCGAAACTCCGATGCAGCAGTGATGACACTGCCTGCTGCCGTTCATCATCAAGGATGACTGGAGAAATCGGTTCTGGCCATCGACCTTCCATCGCATTTGCAAAGTCAACCGGGTGTACTCCTATTTTCCGGAAGGCCGAGGAGATTTTAGTTCGGTGGCCCTTTACTAGAACTTTTGCGATATCTACCGTAGTGACGTATCCACGGCTCTTTGTCTCAGGGTGTTCTGAAACAGTTCGAAACACTTTAAGTAAAGTCTTGGAAAGCTTCTCAGAGGTCATCATCGTGGTAAATCGACGTCAGGGCTCAATACTCGTTCTTGCGGATGAAGTCCAATCCATCCGGCTCGCGGGGCCAGAGGGCAAGACCGCAAGGATCAGGGCGGTTGCCGCAACTCCAATCCAAACCCATCGCTTGAGCATAATGGTTATTGTAAGACAACTCTCCGTCCTTGTCACTACACTCGGTCCGCCTTCACCCTCATCCCAAACCCTTCCCCCATCAAGGTGGGAAGGGCTTTTTTGCTTCATGGGTGGGGCCGACGCTTGGAGGATGGAGCGAAAATCCGTCGTATAATCCCGCCATAACGCCGGGAGACTGCCGTGCCTGTCCATCACACCCATCATCGTTTTTCCAACCGTTCGCGTCTCACGAAGCAAAACCGAGTCGTGATTGCCCTTCTTGGTCTGGCCGGGGCTTTGGCGATCGCGGTTCCTCAGATTCCTTCGATTCCCAAGGTTAAGATTCCCACTATCCCGGGGCTCGACCGGCTGATGAAAGAGGACCCGCCGATCACGACTTCGCTGGGGGACGCCCTGACGGAGATTCCGTACCTGGACGGCTTTAACCCTCGCAACGCGGTGCCGATGACGGTTTTGCCACGCAATGCGGACGGCACGTTCAAAGCATTTCCCGGCCAGTTTTCCTTTGAGGCCCAAAGCTATTGCCTGCATGCCGGTACCCACGGCCCGGGAAGCGGCGAAGGCTACCTTTATGCTCCCTTAAAAGGGCCAAAGCAAGGCGTGATTCGTGGCATTCTGCAACGTTCTACGGCCCATCCCGAGATCGCTCAGCAGGAGGTTCAGAGGCTGGTTTGGGCGATCCTGGCCCGCACGAAACCAAGCGAGCTCAAGGGCGATATTCGTCAGACGGCGGACCAGTTGTTGACAGATAAGGACCGATCAGCCCTCGAAGGCAGCGGCATGGACTTTCTGAAGGAGAACTCCACCGGGAGTCCTTTTATGAGCCTGCCCGGACCCCTGCGGCAGGTGATGGAAGCGGAAAACCAGATGCGGAACATGTTCTATTCGCCGAGCGCACCTTTCGCGGAGCTCGAGCGGGTGGCCGTTCTTAGCGGGGAGTATCAGCCGCGGAAGGGCGACCGTCCCGTTCCTCGGGGAAGGTGGTCTTGGCACCCGGACGGCTACTTCGCGCGCTACTATCCGGACGGGTATTCCTTTACCACCCAGAACATCTACTTTAGAGAAGAGTTCGATGTGGAGATCGATAAGAACGGCGTTGCTTCCCTGATTAAAGATCCGGCCGGACGTCAATTGCAGGTTGTTGGTGGAGAGGCCATTTACTCGGAGAAGGGCGCGGAAGTTGGGCGCGCTAAGTTCTCGCCGTCAAAGCCTGAAGGCGACAAGCGCAAGTCGGATTTCGACAAACTTATCAAGAAGTTTCGCAAGGGCGCGAGCGCCAAAGAGTTGGCAGCGATCGCGGATGTGGCGTCCGCTTTTGACTCTCCCCAAGAAACGTGGCAGCACGACGCTCGCGAATTGGCGATCCATGCTTGGATGTCGACTCTGAGCGATGAGGCTCAAGGGAAAGAAGCGTCGCTGTTTGCGATGGTGGGCATGTCGGTGGCCGCGGCGAATGCTTATGACCCCACCAACACGGTTGCGACGCCAGGGGAAACTGGCCGACAGCGCCTGGCCCAATCTTCGAGATGCAAGCACGACAGCTCTCCGGACGAAGGCGACACTTCTGAGGGCGGCGAACTGAAGAAGAGCGTGATCGACGGGATGAAGGCTCGGGGGTACGACATCGGGCCGGACAACGTTTACATTTACGATCAGCGCAGCACAGGCGGAATGCTGCGGTTCGTGGTTCGGATGGGGCACAAGAACAATCCGCTTCCTACCGGCGAATGCATCAACGAACAGATCGCCGGGGGACAGGTGCCACCCGGTTCTTTGGAAGGCGCGAAGGAGCTGTTCTTCGGTTCGGTGCAGTTTTCCGGCACGATGAAGCGGGTTGGAGTTAGGACGGTGGACGTGGAGACGGGAGTCGTGACGGGCGCAGGTAAAGGCGACTCAACGGGTATCCACCCGGCTACGGGGAACGCTTTTCAGAATTACCAGCGGTGGTGAGGCTGGATTTTTGCTTTGCTTGCAAGATCCTGATCCCGACTCCCGATCTTCGATTTCCCTTCGGCGGGATCTGCGACCTTCCTTCCCGCTACCGGCACGAACCATCCGGCATGGGGAGGCACTTCGGAGACTACTCCTCGTCGTCCAGGTTGCCTTCCATGTCGGCTTCGAACATTTCTTCCATGTCGTCGCTCATGTCTTCGTCCATCGCTTTGCCCATCTCGCGGACCATTTCTCGCATGGCGGTGGGGCTTTCGGGCTCTCCCATGAGTTCAAGCTGATCGGCCATGGCATCCACACGATCGTCCTCGGTTCGATAGCGGGCGAAGCGGCTGACTAGTTTTGAGTTGCGCTGGCTGCCACAGTGGGGGCACTTGGAGTCGGAAGAGTCGGCGGTCATGCCGACCAGGTCGCTGAACTTCTTATTGCAGTCGAGGCAGCGGAATTCAAAAACGGGCACGGGCTATTGTAGCGGGTTGGCAGGTTGCGGTTGGCGGAAATCGGAAGTCGGAAGCCGCAGCACCGAATTGCCGGAAAGCCGTTTCGGTCATCATAAGCCGTGGCCACCGCTAAGACTCAGAAACCACTCGGCTCGATTACTGTCGTTTGCGGTTCGATGTTTGCGGGGAAGAGCGAGGAGTTGATCCGGCGGGCTCGGCGGGCGCTCTATGCCAAGCGCAAAGTCCAGGTCTTCAAGCCTGCCCTGGATAACCGATACGACGAGTCCAAAGTGGTCACCCACATGGGAGTGGACCACGAGGCCATGCCGGTGAAGAACGTTGCCGACCTTAGAGCCAAGGTCGAACGCGGAACCCAGGTGATCTTGATCGAAGAGGTCCAGTTCTTCGATGAATCCGTCTGCGATCTGGCCATCGAACTTGCCGACAAGGGAAAGGAGGTCATCTGTGCCGGGCTCGACCAGGACTTCCGTCGGGAGCCGTTTGGGCCGATGCCCAGACTTCTTGCCATTGCGGACGAAGTGGTGAAGCTGAGGGCGATCTGTATGAACTGCGGAGCGACCGCCAGCCACACCTATCGCCAAATCGATGGCAAGCCGGCACATCGCGACGATCCTATCATCCTGATCGGGGCGACTGAGTCTTATGAGGCTCGGTGTCGCAACTGTTACAAGTTGGTTAGCGGGCGCGGTCGGGGAAAGAAGTAGGCAGGGTTAGAGTTTGTGCCCGAAACCCCTACCCCCGACATGGGGCATGTCGGGGGAGCACCTACTTCCTGGTCATTGAAAGCTTAGCGGTCCCCGATGGCGTGCCTTCTTGAAAGCGCAGGTTCTTAATTTCGCTTTCGACCAAGATCAGGGCTCCGTCCTTGGCATCGATGATCGCAAATCCTTTTGCCCGGGTTGGCTCGACGCCCGACTGTTCTACGTAGTCGATGGACACTTTGAGCTTCCCGTCAGATTCGCTGACAAGAGAATAGGTTCCAATCGCCTTCGGCAGATCCCACTTCTTTTCGGCGGCAAACTCGTGCTTCCAAGATTCGCCAACCGCGACCGATTTCAATGGCGGCACGTATTCGCTGGCCCTCGACATCAGTTCACCGACGACGTCTCCATCATCCTCACCAGGCTTTTCAGGATCGATCAAATCGCCACGAACGTTGAATCGTTGGACTTCCTCGGGTTCATCGGGCATCTTCTGCTCTTCGCCAAAGAAGTTCGCCACCATGCCTTTGAAGGTGGTGCCGAGCGTGTAGTCGCCATTTGGTTCGACCTTCTTGACACTCAAAATGACATCCGAGGTCATCGTAAAGTTAGCGTCGGTCTTTCCCTCCACACGGAGGGCGTAGGTTAGCTTTTGCCCGGCCTTTGGCTTCCAGAGGAGGTCGTAGGTTCCACCCTGGACCAAGGAGCTTAGGAGAACGACAGTCGCCAACAGCGCTTTCATATTTCCTACTGTACGGCGAATCGATCCTCAGAGTCTCCGAATGCAAACCGTCGATGCCAACGTCCTATAATCTTAGCAAGCAATGCCTGAGAAGAAAACGCCAAGGAATGCGCCCATCTGGATCAAAGCGTTTGTGATTTTTCACATCCTGTGCATCACGATGTGGGCTTTGCCGCCTCCCAAGAAGCCTTACATGTTGGGGACGGCAAAGTTGGGCGTGAACACAAGCAGTCCAGCCGCGTTTGCGAGGTCGTTCAGCGATACCGTCACGGAAGGCGCGCTTTACTTCAATTGGAAGTACCTGAAGAGTTCGCCGCTTATCTTCTATCCCGGAGTTACAGGCTTTTGGCAGTATTGGGACATGTTCTCCCCCAATCCGGCCCAGGTGGACTTGTACTTGGAGGCGGATGTGGTGTTTCAGGATGGAACCAAGAAACGCTTCAAGTTTCCCCGCATTTACACTATGCCGATCCCGATGAAATA
>JACMJO010000339.1 GCA_014380605.1 Fimbriimonadaceae bacterium
CATGGAGTTCAAGGTCGGTCAGTACGTCACGCTCGAAGGCGCTGAGGTGATCGATCCGAGGGGTAACTTCTTCTACACCCACTCCTACATCTTCTTTTTCGGCATACCTTTCAAGCACACTGGCGTCATGACCACCACGCATGTGAGCGACAAGCTCGACATCTATGCGGGCGCCGACACGGGTGTGAACACAACCTTTGGGTCTGAAGGCGATCCTAACGACTCAGGCGCCTTTCACGGTGGCTTTGGGTTACACCTGCTCAACGGCAACCTAAACATCTTGGCGACCACCCATATCGGCCCCGAGAACCCGGATAACGACGAGGACATTCGCTACCTGAACGACATCACGGAGGTATGGAAGCTCGGCGACAAGTGGACGTCGATCACCGATCTGAACTACATCCATGACGAAATCGCCGGCGGTCAGAACGGCTGGGGCGTCGCGCAATACTTCACCTATGCAGTCAACGATTGGCTGTCGGCTGGTATCCGAGGCGAGTTTTGGCGCGACCCGGAGGGCTTCTTTGTCGCAGCCTTTCCCGAAAATGACGGTTTTGTCGATTTCCAGAAAGGCGAGCCAGCCATCGTTCTCGGCGCGGGCCCGGCCACCTACACCGAGCTGACGCTCGGTCTGAACATCAAGCCGTTTAGCTCAGCATCCAATAAGCCGCTCGCCACCATGATGGTCCGGCCGGAGGTCCGTTGGGATCATTCCTTCGATACCAACGCGTTCAACGATTTTACGGACGACGATCAGTTCACCATTGCGACCGATGTTTACGTGGTTTTCTAGTCGGGAGCGCAAGCCGCAGAGACCAGTTCCACCTAATCAACTTCCCCAAAAGCACTTCCCACCTCAAAGGGCGCCTTCTCCGGCGCCCTTCTTTCGTCATCTATCTTCCATAGCATCTCTCGATTGCTCGTGGCTTGTTACAATCTCACTCTTGACAGTCGCACCGGCCTTGTCATCCCATAATCTGCGGGAATGGGCGAACTTATCGCGGCCGAGCTATGAGGAGAATGAAGGCGGTGCCGAAAGTCCACGAAAGAAGTGCTCGCGTATCCACTGATGGGCCCGCGGGCACCGCGGTAAGGGAGGCGAAAGAAAGATCCTCTACATTCGTCGTGACCAGCAGAACAGTGGATGAGTGGAGATCCGAGAGGGACACGCTGGAGCGAGATGTACCGATCATGCAAAAGCGTCTCGCTCTCCTGAATGCGCGATTACGAATGGCCGATTTCCTTCTTGGCGAGGACTTCCCCAAGGAGCCGTCCAAGGAACCAGCTCTGTTCAGCGAAGCCAAGCCTTTGGCCCCAGGCAACAGATTGAACTTTATCGATGCAATAGAAAGGATCGCAAACGGAAGCCCGCGCCCTATTTCTAAGGCTGAGCTTCGTCAACGCCTCTGTGCTCTGGGTTTCCCGCTGAGCAGTTTCAACAACTATTTTTACGGTGCAATTCGCAGGTTGAAGTGGAAAGAGCGCGTCAGAGTGCTTGA
>JACMJO010000340.1 GCA_014380605.1 Fimbriimonadaceae bacterium
GACGACGGGGACGTCGGTGGCTTGCCTGATCGCGGTGGTTAATCTCTGGTAACGCCGAGCGCCAGCCGAAGAAACGACGTCCCGAATGTCCTTCCAAATGGAGGATCGCTTCAAATCGCTTGGAATCAACTGATCGTTCGAAGGATCCCAGAGTTCCGGGATTCCCTTGTCGCCCGCCCAAAGTGGACATAGTCGAGCGAGATCGTCGAAGGTCTTAAGGGCGTTGGAGGACATTGACCAAGCTCGCTGAGCGACCTCGACGCTTCGATACTTCTTCTCAAGGTAGGTTTTGAGTTCAAATCGGAAGTAGGGACTGCTGGGGACAAAGCGAATCTCGGTTCGAGCCAAGGCCATAGTTCTGCCCAATGGGTTTACAATTCCCCGGAGGCCAATTCCAGGAGCGTGCTGTTTAAGCGAGGTAACAAGCGTATCCCGATGCTCATCCATCGCCTCCCACAGATCGGGTTGCTCAAGGCTTCTCATCTCGGGATAGATCAACAGGATGTGTTCCAGGTCGTTGAGGGGTCGAACATCGATGCTAAGTCTTCCGTTTTCCAGGGTTCGCCGGGTTACTTTCTCAACGTTGTTGTCCCGCTTGGTGACGAGCACGGTCAGAACGCTCGATGCACCGGGAATGGTGGCTTCGATCTTTCGGGGCGCTGTGATTCCGGAAATGCTGTACGCCTGAGGTTCGATGGCGTAGCCTTTTGCCATCGGGGCGAGGGAGCTGATCTCGATCAGGTATCGCATCGAACTGCCTTCAAGCGACTTTAGGGCATCGTCCCATCCCGTGCCTCCGGCTGGCAACTCGACCAAGACATCCTGAATACCAGCGGCCTTTGCGGCTTGGATACTTGCGGGCTGGGCATCGACTCGAACACCAACCGGCATGTAAGGAGAACCACCCCAAACCAAGGTTTTGGCGGCGTTGATGGACCAAGCAACAGCTTGTCCCTTCGTTGGATGGTAAGTGCCAGACGACCTCTGAGCCTGGACCAGAGTCGAAGCAAACAAGACGCCAATAACAAGGGAGCGCACGCTGGCAAGATACCCGTTCACGCTCAATGGACCGGATTGGAAGCCAATTCCGTTCGAGTCGGCGGGTACCCTGAACAGGTGAGCGCGACCATATCTACCGACATTCAGACCCTCTGCATCAACACCATTCGAGGTCTTGCGATGGACGGAGTTCAGAAGGCCAATAGCGGTCACCCCGGCTTACCTATGGGCTGTGCGCCGATGGCTTACGCGCTGTGGACCAAGCACCTCAAGCACAACCCCAAGAATCCGGCTTGGTTTGATCGCGATCGGTTTATCCTTTCCGCCGGGCATGGCTCGATGCTCCTCTACTCGCTTCTCCATCTGACCGGCTATGACCTAGGCATTGAGGATTTAAAGCAGTTTAGGCAGTTAAACAGTCGAACACCTGGCCATCCTGAGAATCATTTGACTCCGGGAGTCGAGATGGCAACCGGCCCTTTGGGCCAAGGGTTCGCGACGTCGGTTGGATTTGCGATCGCCGAGAAGTTCTTGGCCGCAAGCTACAACAAACCGGGCTACGAGATCATCGATCACTTTACATACGGGATTTGCTCTGACGGCGATCTGATGGAAGGTGTGACCTCGGAAGCGGCTTCTCTTGCGGGCCACTTGAAGCTGGGCAAGCTGATCTTCCTCTACGACGACAACAAGATCTCCATCGATGGTTCCACAGAGATTACTTTCACCGAGAACGTCGAAGCCAGGTTCAAAGCCTATGGCTGGCACACGCAACGGATCGACGGCATGGACGTTGAGGCCGTGGATCAGGCGCTGGATGCCGCCAAAGCCGACGATAGACCGTCTTTGATCCTTGCCCGGACCACAATTGGTTACGGCTCGCCGAACAAAGCTGGAACATCCAAAGTGCACGGCGCCGCATTAGGATCCGATGAGGTCAAGCTAACCAAGGAAGCTCTGGGTATTCAGCTCGAACCAGAGTTTTATGTGCCGGACGACGCGCTGGTTAAGTTCCGATCTGCGGTTGGCAAGGGCGAAAAGGCGGAGAGCGAGTGGAGTCAGCGATTCGACGCCTATGCCTCTGCATACCCGCAAGAAGGCGCGAAGCTCAAGTCGCTGATTGCCGGAGATTTGGGTACCGAATGGCTGGATGCCCTTCCTAAGATTACGGAGACGATCGCAACCCGAAAGTCGGGGGAGAAGGTTTTGGAGGCGATCCAGGACTATCTGCCAACCTTGATCGGCGGAGCAGCCGACTTGGTGGAAAGCACTTTTACCCACCAGAAGAACTCGCCCGATTTCCAGCCGGAGACTCCAAACGGTAAGAACATAAACTTCGGAGTCCGAGAGCATGCGATGGTTGCGGCGGCGAACGGAATTACGCTCCACGGCGGGACTAGAGGGTTCGGCAGCTCTTTCTTTATCTTCACCGACTATTGCAGGCCCTCGATTCGACTTGCAGCCCTTATGGAGTGTCCGACCATTTTGGTCTTCACGCACGATTCTATCGGCCTCGGAGAAGATGGACCGACCCACCAGCCGATCGAGCATCTTGCTTCCTTCCGGGCGATGCCGAACTTCAATTTGATTCGGCCTTGCGACGGCAACGAGACCTCATCGGCATGGAAGGTGGCCCTGCAATCGACCAAGACCCCCACGCTTTTGGTGCTTAGTCGCCAGAACCTACCGGCTCTGACCTCCGAAGATGTGAAAAACCATCCCCTTGAGAAAGGCGCCTACATCCTGAAGGAAGCCGCAGGTGGTTCGCCTCGCATCATCTTGGTCGGTACTGGCAGCGAGGTCCAGCATTGTTGGAAAGCCGCAGTGACTTTGGAGTCTGAAGGCATTTCTACCCGGGTGGTTTCCATGCCGAGTTGGCATTTGTTCGAGCAGCAATCCGAGAGCTATCGAAACTCTGTGCTGCCTAAAGGAACGCCCACGCTCAGTGTTGAGGCGGGAAGCGTCTTCGGATGGACTAAGTACGCAACCGATAGCATCGGCATCGACCGGTTTGGCGTCTCGGCTCCGAGTGCGGTGGCGATGGCAGAGTTTGGGTTCACACCAGAGAACGTCGTCGCGAGAGCAAAGAAACTTCTCTAACTTAGCCCATGAGCTTTTGGAGGAGTGCAGCTAAGCGGTACCCCGCATAGGCAACGCGTTTGGCGCTGATATCCTCGCACTTGCGCATGTACTCCGGGGAAGGAACTTCATTCTCTTTTAGGGCATATACCGATTCTTTGGCGATAGCCAAGGACTC
The DNA here is from genome assembly GCA_014380605.1 of Fimbriimonadaceae bacterium. Taxonomy (GTDB): domain Bacteria; phylum Armatimonadota; class Fimbriimonadia; order Fimbriimonadales; family Fimbriimonadaceae; genus 55-13. The sequence continues at coordinate 3,257 of JACMJO010000340.1, forward strand.
CTGAGCCCAACCTTCGGGATCCAGGTTGTTAACGTTGCTTAGGGACATCAAAGGGTGCCTTCCCTTAATAGCGTTAGCGATCCTAATGATGGATGCCTTGCCATTGTCGTCGAGCGGACGGACGCTTGGTCTGAATAGATTGCCGCCCATATCCCAAAGCGAGTGTAGGTTTGTAGGCGGGCGTTGAAGGTCTTTGTGGCGGTCGGTGGGGAGAACCTTGAACTCGTTCCCGCCTCGGTCACCCTCTGGATGCTCGTCGGAGTCCCTCGCCACAGCATGAAGCGGCTGGTGAATGTCGCCCACGAAGTGCAACAAGAATCGAAGGGCTTCGGCGCGTTCCTTGGGGTCTTTTCGCTTGTCTCTCAGAACTTCCGAGAATCGGTTTATTGCGTAGACCACGTTCTGAGGCTCAGGCTTGTTGTCGGTCTCTTTGCCATCGGTCCGGAAGTGGTAATTGATGTAGTGCCAGGGGCCGTTCTCTCGGGTCTTATGGTCGTCGGCCCAGCAAGAGGCGGTGAGAAAATTATCTGACTTCGGCTCTGCGTTCATCTTGAGCAACCACTCGCATTCGGCCACGATCTTCGGGCTGAGAGACTGGCGGGCGATCTCGGCGACCACCATGTGTCCGGTGTCGTGCCATGCAAACGCTGAGGCAGTAGCTGCCAATGAAGCAAGGATGATGAAGGATTTCATATTAATGATTTGCGATAACGACTCGATGGTAACAGTTCAGTTCTTACGGCGATTCTTAAGCTCTATTCTTTACTCCGCCGGATTCAGCTCTCTTTGACTCATTCCAAAGATCGTCCCATTCTACGGGGGAAAGCTCACGGAGCGGCTTTATGGCTCGCTTCTCCATGCGAACGAAGCGGTCGCAC
>JACMJO010000341.1 GCA_014380605.1 Fimbriimonadaceae bacterium
CCCAGCCAAGACTGCAGGTCGGCATTCATATGCTGACCTGCAGTCTTGGCTGGGTAGCCAGATCCAGACGCTCAAAGACCAGAACCTCTACAAAGTTCCCAAGACTCTAGAATCCCCAGCGGGTGGTCGGGTTCGGATGAACGGCAAAGAGGTGGTGAACCTCTCCAGCAACAACTACCTCGGTTTGGCTAATCATCCCAAGGTGAAGCAGGCAGCCCTAGAGGCGATCGAGAAATGGGGTGTTGGGGCCGGGGCCGTTCGTTGGATCGGTGGGACCATGAGCATCCATGAGGAGCTAGAAGAGCGCCTCGCCAAGTTCAAACACACGGAAGCGGTTTTGGTCTTTACGGGCGGATTCACCGCCAACTCCGGCTGTATTCCTGCGGTGGTGACCGACAGGGATGTGATCATCAGCGATGAGCTGAACCACGCGTCTATCATCGACGGTGTCCGGCTCTCACCGGCGAAGTACAAGAAGTCCGAAGGCTACGTGTTCACTCACAAAGACATGGGCCACTTGGAGGAAATTCTCAAGAACACCCAATCGTTCGAGAAGCGGATGATCATCACGGATGGTGTGTTCTCCATGGACGGCGACATTGCCCCACTTCCCCAGATTGTCGAATTGGCGGAGAAGTACAACGCATTTGTAATGGTCGACGACGCCCATGCCAGCGGAGTTCTTGGTAAGAATGGCGCGGGCTCCACATCTCACTTCAATCTCTATGGCCGGGTCGATATCCAATTGGGCACCCTCAGCAAGGCGCTCGGGGTCATTGGGGGCTACATTGCCGGTTCGGCTGTACTCAAGGACTGGCTCATCAACCGAGGGCGTCCCTATTTGTTCTCAACGGCTCATCCTCCCGTTGTAGCGGCTGCCTTAATCGCGGCTCTCGATGTGATGGAGAATGATCCTGAGCCGATGAGAAAGCTCTGGGCAAACACTAAGTGGTGGAAGGATGCTCTTCAGGCTGAAGGTTTCGACACGATGGGAAGCGAGACTCCCATCACTCCGGTTTATGTCGGCGATGAAGGAGCCGCCCAGGCAATGGAGAAGGCGCTGTGGGATGAGGGCGTCTATGCCCTTTCGATCGCCTTCCCGACCGTCGCCCGAGGAAAGGCAAGAATTCGCACGATGCCTTCGGCGGCTCACACGCAAGAGGACCTTGAGTGTGCGCTTGGAGCGTTTAAGCGGGTTCGCGACAAGCTCGCTGTGGCTGTCTGAACGAGTACGGAGAGCTAGCCAATTCGCTCAAGCAGGGCGATGAGTTGTTCGCACTCAGCGGGCTCCAGAGAACTCATCTCAGCTCGAATGCGGTCTAAGTGCGCTGCGTAGATGGACTCGAACAGGTCGCGACCCGATTCTGTAACGGCTATGTCGAAGACCCGACGGTCGGAGACGCCCCTGGTGCGCAGAACAAGGCCCCGTCGCTCTAGGTTATCGATCACGAGAGTCACGTTGCCGGTCGACTTCAAGATGCTGCTCGCAACGTCCTTCTGAGGCATCGGGCCTTTGACGCAAAGGGCTTTGAGCGCGCTGAATTGGCTCGCCGTGAGATTGTGCTCATTCAGGCCGCGACTCACGTCGGCGAATGCCTTATCCGCCGTGCGGACCAGATGCACATAGGCATCGACCTTAATGTCAACCAGTGTCGAGGCGATTGAGCAGGGAGCAGATTTAGCCATTGAGGTCTCTACAGACTCAGATTATGGCGACTTTCAAGCCAACCTTGCGTTAAGGCCAGTCTAAGTTGGTACTGTTCAGCCCTCAACTATGGCAACACGAGTCGCAATTTTTGGCCCTGGCGGGATTGGCCGCTATCACCTCGACCACCTCCATCGTCGGAACGTCGATATCGTTGCTATTTGTGACGCGAACGACCGGAACCTGGAGGATGCCCACGCTAGATTTCCCCACGCCGTGGCGACGAAAGATTGGACGAGCGTCTTTGCAACAGAGCCTGACTTGGTAGCGGTTTGCACCCCCAACAAGTGGCACCACGACATCACGATCCAAGCGTTCGAAGCCGGAGCCCACGTCATCTGTGAGAAGCCCATGGCGATGAGCCTTGCCGAAGCCCAGGTGATGGAGGCGACTCGCGCCAAAGCAGGCAAGCTTGGGTACATCAACTTCAGCTATCGGAACAACATCGCCTTTAGGTTTGCACGACAATTAATTAGGGATGGCGAACTCGGTCATGTCCGTCGCATCAATGTGGTCTACCTCCAGAGCTTTCTCGGGTCGCCGAGCAACGGATTCTCTTGGCGCAACGACATCGAGATTGCCGGCTTTGGAGCTTTGGGGGACCTTGGAGTCCACATGATCGATGGTGTTCGATTCATCACAGGATTGGAGTTTGAGAAGGTAGTGGGGACGAAGCAAACTCTGATGGCTACCAAGAAGGATGCTGAAGGTCAGGAGCGGTCGGTCACGACAGATACCAATGCCGCTTGGCTTGCCCATTTGACCGGCGGACCGATTGCCACGATGGAAACCACCCAGGTTGCGCCAGGCTATGGAAACTATTTCCGAATCGAGATATCGGGAGACCTGGGCACGATAGCCGTAGTCTCCGACAAGGATAAGGAGCTTCAGATGTCGGTCGGGAAGACGCTCAGCGGCTACGATACTTGGACCACCGACCTTCCGATTCACCAAGTGCCCAGCGGATTCGCCTCAAGGCAAAAGCCCGATGGGCCAGCCTTGATTATCGACGCGATCAACGGAATCGAGTCTGACTATCCGACGTTTGCGGACGGCGTGGCGGCACAAGCTGTGCTTGAAGGGATCAACAGGTCGATTGAATCGGGTACTTGGACGCCCACCTAGCGGGGACATGAGAAGGTCCCTTTGACAAAGTGAAAGGGACCTGATTGACTCGTCGGTTGGTTAGTCGACTTCGCGACGTCCGACGGCTACGTCGCCATCGCCGACAACGCCTTCAAAAGCGTAAGTCAGATTGCCTTCCCTGGCGACGAAGCGAACGCTCACGCGATCTCTGGGCTCGACTGGACCGTCGGGCTTGCGATTGTCGCGCGCTGAAACAAAGACCTGCCCCTGACGTTCTACAACGCCACGGCGGGTTCGGAATCGGATACCCCCGGGACCCTCGAAACGGGCGAAGTGTCCGTCCACATTAATGTCCCGGAGCTCGCGCATGTTGATTCGGACCCCATCCAGGGTTTCCCGATCGGAAATCTCAAAGACGGCAGTGCCGCTCTTTCGAACTTGCTCCCCGTTTGTGAGTTTCCGAGCATTGAAGTGGAAGCCTGCCCGTCGGCCATCCTCGCTTCGGGCGTTTCCACGACCCTCGGCAAATTGAAGCACTCCAGCGGCCAAGACAAGCGTTGCGCTAAGAACGGCAACGCCAACAAATATCGAACGCAGATTCATAGATCCTCCATTACCGGACTTTCACCGGACGTTCGCTCTCCTAGGCGTTTGAACGAATCCATATCGTGGATGTTCCGAGAAAATGAGGTCTTTTCGCTTTCACGACACCAATCGAATCGCCCGCCCAACTCGATCGACGACCTCGTCGACTTCCGATTCGGTGATGGTCAATGGCGGAGCGAACCTAAAGGTCCGGTTTCTTGTCTCTTTCGTCAGGACGCGATGGTCCAAAAACGCTTGGGTCAATTTCGCGCCATCCAGCGATTCAACCTCTAATCCGATCAAGAGTCCTTTGCCTCTGATTTCCTTGATATCGGGATGTCCAATGTCGGCGAAGCCTTGCCGCATTCGCGCGCCCATCCGGTCTGATCGGCCCGCGAGGTCGCTCATCTCCATCTCGGCGAGCGCGGCGATGGCTATAACGGCCCCGAGCGGATTGCCCCCGAAAGTGCTTCCGTGATCGCCTGGCTCGAAGACTTCCATCACATCGCGCTTGCCCACGGCGGCGCTCACAGGGAAGAGCCCGCCACCTAGCGGCTTACCGACCGCCATTAGGTCGGGAACCGCATCCTCGTGGTTCCAAGCAAATCGTCGGCCCGTCCTTGCAAAGCCCGTCTGAACCTCGTCCCAGATGACGAGCACATTGTGGCGGGCGCAGATGTCGCAGACGTCGTGCAGGAACCCATCGTAGGGCACGATGATTCCACCTTCCGCTTGGATAGGTTCCATGAGGACGGCTACGGTGTTGCTCGTGATCGAAGCTTCCAATGCGCCGGCATCGCCGAAAGGCACCGGCTTGAATCCAGGTCCGTAGGGACCGAACAGATCCTTGTACTGAGGCTCCGAGCTGAATCCGACGATAGTGGTGGTACGGCCATGGAAATTGCCCTCGGCGACGATGATCTCGGCCTGATCCTTGACTACGCCCTTCTTGGTATATCCCCACTTGCGAGCGAGCTTGATACAGGTCTCGATGGCCTCGGCCCCGGTGTTCATAGGACAGGCCATGTCGAGGCCGGAGTAGTCGCAGATGGCCTTCAGAAACACCGCCAACTCCGAGCTATAGACGGCTCGGCTTACCAAGGTCACCTTCTCTAGTTGTTCCTTCATCGTGTCCACGATGAAGGGGCTCA
>JACMJO010000342.1 GCA_014380605.1 Fimbriimonadaceae bacterium
GAACCTGAGCGACATCAGCTTCTACCACGGCGCACTCGACAAACATCGTCGTGACATCGCTGAGTTGCACGATGCTGGTGCCCTGGGCAAAGGTGCTTGTTCCGGGAGGGATAATCGTTCCTTCTTCAAGATACTTGGTGGTGACAACGCCATCTCGGGGAGCGAGGACCGTCGTACTGTCTAGCTGGACCTTTGCATTTGCTACCGACACTCGACTGCGAACCGTAGATGCTTTTGCGGCTCGCGATTCTTCACCTCGAATGCGGTTGTTGATCGTGGCATCACGAGCCTGCTGTAGGCTGATCTCGGCGACACGAACCGCCTTTTCTGCTTCTGATACGTTCTTTTGTTGAATCGCCGTATCGGAGGAGTTCGCTCGAGCTTGGTCCAGCTGCGCTTTGGTACGGGCAATGACGGCATTAGCCGATACAACCTCGGTGGCTAAATCTTTCTCAATGTTCTCAAGCTCCGTTTGAGCTAGCTGGTACGCGGCCCGGGCCGACTCGAGTGCGCTTCTGGCTTGATCCACAACGACCTGGGTGGTGAAGCCTTGCTCCAAGAGCCGCTTCTGTCGCTCATGGTTGGACTGGGCTACCTCGAAGTCAGCTTTCGTGCGGTCGTGGGTTCCCTGGGCGTTTCTTCGACGTTGCGGAATCGTGACGGTTTCGAGCCTTCGCTTGGCTTCGATGGACTCATCGTAGGTGGCCCTTGCAGTGCGTATCGTCGCATCAGCCAACATAGGTGTCCTCTTAAGTTCAAGTCGGGCACGATCAAGACGCAAGCGGGCGGTTTCCAATGCGGTCTGAGCATCAGCGACCGACGTCTTGCTGTTCGCCACCTGCAACTGCTGATTGGCAATAGCTTGCATCGCCCTGGCCTGGGCTGAAGTAAGGTCGGCGCTGGCTTGATCGAAGGTGGCCTGGGTGTCGGAAGGGTCGATCTCGGCGATCAGGTCGCCCCGTTTGACAAAGGTTCCTTCGTCGACCGCGAGTTTGACGATTTTTCCACCGGCTTTAGACTTGATGTCCACCATCGTGCTGGCAACAAGAGCGCCCGTCGCTGAGATCGATCTGACCAACTCGCCTTTTTCAATCTTTGCGTAGCGATACTCGACGTCGCCCTCGCCGGCACTGCCGTTTCGCGTGTACCACCAATATCCGCCGCCGCCGGCAATCAGGAGACCTACAATCCAAAAAGCTTTTCCCATTTATCGTTCTAATTCGCCAGGAATCGAGCGCCCACTCACCAGCCTAAGATTTACCCCGGCCACGTAATAGTCATACGTTGCTTCAATGTAGTTTGACTCCGCAGTCACCAAGCTCACTTGTGCGGTTAACACCTCGATAACGTCGTTCGCGCCTTCTCTTTGGGCGGCGATGGCAGCATCGTAGTTTACTTGGGCGGCTTCCAAGGCCTGTTTTGACGCATTTACACGTTCGATGTTCTGCACATATTCAGAGTAGGCAGACTCAATTTCCGCCTGGGCGATCCGCTCGGTTTGGACTAGAGAAGCCTGAGCTGACTGGTAGATCAGCTTTTGCTCGCGGGCCTGTTCTCTTAGCCTTCCGCCATCGAATAGCGGATACGAGACGAGAAGAGTTAAGTTCCGGTCGTCGTTCTGGTTAGGGCTGAAATTGCGCGAGTAGTTGAGGTCTAGATCAAAGCTGAACCCAGCATCCCTATCCGCTCGCTTGACAGAGTAGTACTGGGCGTCGAGTCGACGTCGACTGGCCTGTAGGTCTGCACGATCGCTAAGTCCATCGGCAACAACCTTCTCTTTCGGTTCAGGAGCCGCGAACTCGGTTGGCTCGGCAACCCTGGCGAGCATGGGCAATTCTCGTGACTGATCCCACCCGATCGTTGCTTTTAGAGTGCTGACCGTGTTCGACGTGAGATTCTTCACTCTCAAAAGCTCGACCTTAGCGTTCAACAGGTCGGCGCGGGCCTGATAGACATCTTTCTTTGCCACCGAGCCAATCTCGGGGCGAGCGCCAAATTCGGCCTGGTCGTAGATTTTTTGAGTTCTATCGACCTGAGATTGGGCTACTCGGAGAAGCTCCTGAGCTCGGAGAGCTTCGTAATACTGCTGATGGACTTGAAACAAAGTTCTACGCAACAATTGGGTTGCATCAAACTTAGTTGCATCCTCATTTCGGCGAGAGCTCAGAAGGCTGAACTCCTTTTGCCCAGAATCCAGAACGTTCCACCGAGCATCGACGCCAGTTGTGAAGCCATCGTTTGTTGTGGTCTGACTTCCCGTTCCAATGTCCGTAACCGTGCGTCGATTGCCGTATTGAGCGAACGGAGTCACGGTTGGATAGAATGCGCTCTTCGCCTGATTGACACGAGCGTTTGCTGCACGAACGTCAAATGCGGCCGCACGAATGTCCCCGTTATTGAGTCTTGCTAAACGCAAAGCTTCGTCCAGGGTCAGCGTATCTTGGGAATTGGCAATCGCGCACACGGCGATCCCAAGGCACAACAAAGTGGTCCGAATGGACTTCGGGTACATGATCAAACAACTTACCGTGCTACAACTGAGATTGCTATGAAGAAGCCCCAAATGATGGGGATTTGGGGTCTTAGTTGTTAAGGAAGGGCCTACTCCACCCAGATCAGATCGGGGCGAACGATGATCGTCTCCGCCCGGTCCGGCCCGACGCTGAGAATAGCGGCGGGAGTCTGCGTGAACTCTTCCATGAAGTCGAGATAAGCCCGTGCTTCCTTTGGAAGGTCCTCGAGCTTCCGGCAAACTCTCAAGTCGCCGCTCCAACCTGGCATCTCCTTGTAAACAGGCTCGACGCGCTCGAATTCAAAGGTATTCATGGGGACATGGCCAATGTCTTGCCCATCCAACCGGTATCCAGTAGCAATCTTTACGGTCTCAAAACCGCTGAGGATGTCTAGTCGGGTTACAACCAAGCCGCTCAGCGAGTTAAGCCGGCAAGAGTGCTTGAGCATGACCAGGTCAAGCCACCCGCATCGGCGACCTCGGCCCGTCGTTGTGCCGTACTCCTTCCCGTGGGTTCTAATCCATTCGCCGACATCATCCAGTAGCTCGGTCGGGAACGGCCCCGCGCCCACGCGGGTCGTGTAGGCCTTGCAAACGCCCAGAACGGAATCGATCATCCGGGGCCCAATGCCCGTGCCGATGGTCGCGCCGCCGGAGGTTGGATGGCTTGAGGTTACATAGGGGTACGTTCCCGAATCGAGGTCGAGGAAGGTTCCTTGAGCACCCTCGAACAGCACTCGCTTGCCCGCATAGACCGCATCCTGCACGACCGGATCGGTGTCCTTGACAAACGGATGCAATCGCTCTGTGTAGGCTTGATACTCGGAAAGCAATGCGTCGTAATCCAGCGGCTCCTTGCCAAACATCGCGAGCATCCGATTCTTAACCTGGACGACCTCGGCGAAGCGGGTTGGGAAAACCGTGGGGTCGACGAATTCGCCCATCCTAATCCCAATTCGCGCAACCTTGTCTTGGTAAGCAGGCCCGATGCCCCTGCTGGTTGTGCCAATTCGATTTGCGCCACGGGCTTCCTCTTCCAGGGAATCCAGCATGCGGTGGTAAGGGAACACCACGTGGGCGGCGCTGGAGATCATCAAAGTTCCTAGATCGCTCTTCTGGGTTCGGGTGCGATCTAGCTCCTCTAGCAGGCCCTTGGGACAGACCACCATCCCGCTTCCGACGATCGCGGTCGTGGCGGGGTGAAGGATTCCCGCCGGAATGAGATGGAATTTGAATTCCTGGCCGCCCGTGATGACGGTGTGTCCGGCGTTGTTTCCGCCCGAATACCGGACGACTAGCTCGGCTTCACCGCCAAGAACGTCGACCAGTTTCCCTTTCGCTTCGTCGCCCCATTGCGCGCCTACGATGACTAGAGTTGGCATTTGCTATCTCCTCATGGGCCGGACATGAAAAAGCCGGCGCATCCAAGTCGAGGATCCGCCGGCCGCTTGGCCCATGAGCCTTATCTCAACTCAGTTATTTTACTCGAACGGTCATGATTCATCATGAAAGGTCAGGGATTGGGACCATTAGCTTGAGACTGCGAGGACAAGATGCTTGAGATTACGGTAACGACAATCGGAGAAGGGCTAGGTATCTATCTGCCCGACGAAGTTATTCAGCAACTCGATATTGCGGAAGGGGATCGGCTGTTTCTTATCCCGGACTCCCACGGATATCTTTTGTTAACCGGTGATTGCGAGCTTGCTGTACAGGTCATTGCGGCGGAAGGGATCATGCATCGATACCCTAACGCTCTGAGAGAACTTGCGGACTGACCTACTGGCGGCTACCCAGGAATAGCCGATCCCGTGCGTCAAGCAGGTCATTTAGCGTTTCAATCATCTTGCCCGTGTCGGCTCCGAGCCTGGTGAGTTCGAAGTTATATGCTGAGATCGCATAAGCCAAGGCAGGCATCTCGCTGAGTGCGATCTGCTTCTTCTCCGCCATTTCCTTCGGTGACTTCAAAACATCCTGGACCGTCCCCCACGTGACATGAACTTCCACTGCCAATTCGTAGCGGCTGGGATCTCGGTGACCCTTGTGACCCCATCCATCTATATAGATTCCGGCCCTCTTCCATTTATCACGAAGTAAGACCATCTCTTTCACCTCGATCTTGGCGGTTTTATCAAGGCGAAGAACCGGGTGCTTCCCACTGGGGTAGCCCTTCAGCAACCCCTCCCGAAACAACGCATCTACAGCCGGAAAAGCCCAATGCTCCTTTGGCACATCGACAGGGGCCTGCGCAAACAGGATCGCAGTAATCAGGGCGGCAAAACTCATCATTATTTGTTCTTTATATAGAAAGCGCTCGAAAACAGAAAATGTCAACCAACGATCTTAACTTTTTTTCAGAGATCGGTAAAAAAGGCCCAGAGATCAAAGCACAAACTCGTTGATCAGGTTCTCCAACATCTCTTGGCGACCCGACTTTCGCTCGGGTTCGCCATGCCGGAGGACGTGGTCTTCTAAATCGTTCAGGGTCTTGTGGCCCTCGAGAATCTTGCGTCCGAATTCTGACTCCCAATCCGCGTAGCGCTCCCGGACGAAGTCCCCTAACCGTCCATCCTCCAGAATCGCCCAAGCAATCTCTAGGCCTCGGGCAAAGGCGTCCATACCGCCGATATGGGCATGGAAGAGATCAACGGTTTCGTGGGATTGCCGACGAACCTTCGCATCGAAGTTGAGACCACCCGTTTTGAAGCCCCCCATTTTGAGAACCTCCACCATGATCTGGGTTGTCAGGTAGACGTTGGTCGGGAACTGGTCGGTGTCCCAGCCGATCAGTTCATCGCCAGTGTTGGCGTCGATCGATCCAAGAATCCCCGCGTCGCTTGCGACCCGCATTTCGTGGGCCATGTGGTGCCCGGCCAGGGTCGCGTGGTTCGTCTCCAGGTTCAGCTTAAGGTAGTCCATCAGGTGGAACTCGCGAAGGAAGTTCAGACAGGACTCGGCGCTGGAATCGTACTGGTGGGTGGTCGGTTCCTTGGGCTTGGGCTCGATGTAGAACTGTCCCTTGAAGCCGATCTGTTTGGCGTGATCGACCGCCATCCAGAGGAACTTGGCGAGTTGCTCTCGCTCTCGCTTCATGTCCGTGTTCAGGATCGTGTCGTAGCCCTCGCGACCTCCCCAGAAGGTATAGCCAAGCCCACCCAGCTCTAGGGTGGCTTCGATGGCCCGTTTGACCTGGGCCGCGGCGTAGGCGAAAACGTGGGGATCGGGATTGGTGGCGGCGCCGGACTGGTAGCGGGGGTTTGAAAAGAGATTCGCCGTTCCCCAAAGCAACTTGATGCCGGTGTCGGCCTGTTTTTCGCTGGCGTATTCCACCAAGGTTTGCAGGTTGTCGACGCTCTCTTTGAAGTTGGCGCCTTCCGGAGCGATGTCGCGGTCATGGAAGCACCAATACTCGACTCCAAGCTTCGACATGAACTCAAACGCGGCGTCCATCGTGTCTTTGGCGGCCTGAATCGGTTCGGCTGACTTCTCCCAAGGGTGCAGCATCGTCGCCGAGCCAAACGGGTCGGCGCCCGTGCCTTTGAAAGTGTGCCAGTAGCAGACGGCAAAACGAAGATGCTCGGCCATGCTCTTTCCGCCGACCTTCTTGGCGGGATCATAGTGCTTGAAAGCAAGGGGATTCTTGGAGCCTTTGCCTTCATAGGAGACGCGCTCGGCAACTTCGGGGAAGTAAGACATGTAGACTTGATTATGCCCACCTTTAGGAGTGATTTGGGTGAGAGACTGATGTCGGTGACATCTAGAGAATCACCTCCATCCCGCCTTAATACACATTAAAAAGCCCCGAGAGATTGACTCTCGGGGCTTTGGGGAGTTGCACGCCGGAAGCGTGCGGACCCAGGTTCAGCTGTTAGCCTTTGCCGTTACCCTTCTTTTCGCTTCCCGGCGAAGTCGTATTTTCCTTCTCCGCCTTGCGTGGGTTGGCTGCGCCTTGTCGATCGGCATTGAAGACTTCCTTCACCGTGACAAAGAACACCACTTCAGATCGAACCCTTCGGTTGTCCGTTCGGCCAAATAGTTGGCCGATGATGGGCAGATCCTTCAGGATGGGGATTCCGCCATAGCTCTTCTTGTCTTGATCTTGGATCAAGCCGCCAATCGCGATGGTTTCGCCGCTGAGAATCTGAACCGAGCTGGTTGCCGAGCGCACGCTGGTCTGAGGAAGCTTTCCTCCACCAGGAACGTCCGTGAACCCTTGCAGGATCGACAGGACCGGGTTGAAGTCGAGCGTGATGTTTCCACCGGCGCCAACTCTTGCCGCGAGCGAGAAGTCAACGCCAACGTTGATTTCATCCGTTACGATCGTAGGACCGTTCTGGCTGTTGGTGATTGACTTCACGTATCGAACCGTATCGCCAACGAAGATGTTCGATAGAACGCCGTCCGTAAGCAGGATGTTCGGTCGAGCCAGCAAGTTGTTCTTATTGGCGATCGAGTCGAGGGCTCCCGTGATGGAGGCCGTTCCGCCACCCTTGAAGCCAAGGTCGGCTCCGATGCCACCGGCTGCGGATGCCACGCCGAGGCCCTGGTTCACTCGAAGGCTAGTTAAGCTGCCGCCGGTGAGTAAGCTCCAGTCGATTCCGATCTTGAGCGCATCGTCCTTGCTGAGTTCCATGACTCGAATCTCAACGGCAACCTGCTTGGGAGCGAGGTCGACCATCAAGATGAACTCTTTGGCGCGATCGATCTGTTCCTTAGTTCCGCGAAGGAGGACCTTCATCGGAGTTCGGAAAGTCTTGACCTCGGCTGTGAACATCGTCGTCTTGTCGTTGCCCTTCGCGGACATGCTGCTCTTGTTGGAGCCGCCTCCGCCGCCAGCATTGCTTTGGCCACCGCCAGCGCCGCCTTCTCCGCCACCGCCGCCACCGGCCCCGCCTTCGCCGCCCTTGCCTTTATCGTCGCCACTTGTCTTGTCGGCATTGCCACCTGCAAAAAGCGCGTCGTGGGTGTACTCGATTCCCTGGAGGGGATCGACTGGGGGAGGCAGAATCGTCGCCTTGAGTCCATAGATCGAACCCATGAGTTCGACAGCTGCGACCTGAGGCTTGATGAAGCGAAGGTCGACGACTTCGTAGTAAGTCGGTCCACCTAACGGCATGCTATCGAGGTTCTGGAGAATCATTAAAAGATTCTCAACTTCCGATGCTCGGCCAGAAAGGACGACTGCTTGTCGGCTCATCGATTCCTTCGGTGTGGCAAGAATCCTCACGTTTCCGAAATTAAGATCCTTGTCTTCCTTGAGAACCTTCATCAGCTCTTCAGCTGAGATGCCCTTAGGCTCGTAGGTTCGCTGAACGATGCCGGTTCCCTGAGAAACCTTGATGCCCATCGCGCTGCAAATCTGCATGTCGATCGACTTAACCATCCGCTCGACTTCATCCAATCGTGAAGGGGTGCCCACAACGACCATATAGTCGTCGCGCCGGGTGCCCGTAGCGCTTGTGTCGGTCGCCGTGCTGATGTTGCTCGCACCACCTTGAGCAGGAGCGCCAGCGGCTCCGCCTTTCACGTCGCCACCTTGGGTATCCGTAGCCTGGGTGCTCTGCTTCGTCTCGATAGTCACCTTGTCGGAGGGAAGAACCAGGTCGTATCGGCCGGCAACCGTCGACGGATTAACCGTCTTAAGAATCGCCGCTTTGATCTGCATACCTTCGCCGCTGTACAAGGGCACAACGCGAGTTTCGCTGCTAACGTCGATCCGTCCGCCAATCTGCTGAATGGTGTCCGAGAATCGGCTGTTGGATGTAACGACGAATGTGTTGCCGAGCTTCGCGTATCGAACGCCGCCCAATGCGGTGACGATATCCAAAGCGTCTTTGACGCTAACTGCCTCAAGCGTGACCGTGATCTTTCCAGACACGTCTGGCGAGGTCACGATATTAACATTTGCTTGCAGCGCGAGCGCCTTGAGAATCTGAACAATGTCCGTGTTGACGAAGTCCAGATCTACCTTGGTGGTATTCGAGAAGGTGCTCGTCGGCAAGTTAGCCAAGTCGCTGTTCGCCTTGAAGGCTGGGCGCAAGGGAGGAACGCTGTCTGGATACTTCTGGCTGGCAGGCGCCGTTTGCGGAGCGTCGCCAACATTGAAGTTCACGGCCCAAAGTCCTTCCGTTTGGACGATCTCAGGTTTGGAACCCTTGTCGACGCTAAGCGCGACTCGAACCTTGGCCGGACGTCGATCAGCCCAAGCGTAGCTAACGGCATTGACGCCGTTCGAGCCAACCTTGACTGACTTGCCTTTCCCTTCCAACTTTCCGTCGAAAGTAAGGAAGAACATGTGCTTGGACTTAGACCAAGAAGCCTTAGGCTGAGCGAGATCCTGGCCATTGATTTTGACCTGGAGACCACCGTTAAGCTTCTTGGTTGCGACGCCGCTCAGCGATTGGGCTGAGACGCCACAGACGAGAGCGAGGGCAAGAATGCCGACGCCCGTTCGAAATGACTTGCTGTTCATTTAGGGTTCCCTCCCAGGGACAATCGCTGCTTCTTGCCGCGATGTTCAATCGTGACGCTGCCCTTCTCGACGCTCAGCACTTTGCTGTCCCCATCAAGAGAGCCGCCCACTGGCACCATTCGTTGGTTGCCGTTGGAATCGGTGAACACTGCGACCGGCCTATCGCCGCCGGTCATCGTGCCCGAAACTGTGTATCCGAAAGCGCTTGGATCCGGTCCGCTAGGTGTAAGCGTCACGGAGCCGCCGCCAGCGTTAGGCAAACTTCCGGTCAGAGGCTGATAAGGCGATGTTCCGTAGTCGTTGCCGCCGCTGGATCGCCGAGTTCCTGTGCGGTGATTCGCCGGTCTGGTTGTCGGAGGCAGCTGCTGGGTCGGCGTTGGCGGCTTGAATTCGTCTCCGGCCAAAGGTCTCACCTGGAATGGGTCTCGCTGAGGAAGATCCATCACGTACAGGGGATTCTTCGGCGGGTCCTTTTCTTCGCCTACGATCGGATTCCCGTTTTCGTCGACCTTAGCGACCTTCGTGCCGTCTCCCTTTCCGTCTTCGGCTTTCGCCGTTTCAACGGGAGCAGGGGGAGGGGTCGATCCGCCAAGGAATGTGAACGCGCCGACGCCAAGCAACACGGTTGCCAGAGCGCCGATCACAATAAATTTCTTCTTATCATCCTTCATTTCGCTTAACCTCCAGGCTCGCCGACTTGGTCGCCAAATCGGTCTTGATGTCAGAGCCTTGCGGCTGGGGGAAAACATAGGCGCGAAGTTCGACAGTAACGTCAAGCGTTAGATCCGTCTTTCCGGGCTCAACCTTTGGAGACAATGTAACGGACCTCGCGGCTACGATCTTCGGGAACTGCTGAAGGGCATTGACCCAGCGCATTACGGAGCCGTAACTGCCGATTCCTTTCACTTCGATCGTCATCTCTTCGTACGCTTTCTTCTTAGGCGCATCGAGTTCGCCCTCGATTTTCGTCGGGGTCGCTTGCTTCGCGATGGGTCGGACGCCCAGCACCTTAATGCCGAACTGCTTGCCCGCTTTCTCAAGTTCGGTCATCAGCGTTGGAACGTAAGCCAACTGAGGAACTCCTTGCTCGAGATGCTGAAGCTTTACCGCGCACTCGTCTAACGTCGCTTTGGCCTTGTCGAGTTCGGCTTGAACCTCTTTCTCGTCCTTAACCTCAGTCTTGAGGGCTGAAACCTCGCCCTGAACGTTTGTCACTTGGCTGTAGCCAAAGTACGATGCGCCAAGCCCGATAACGAACGTGCCGATAGCCATGATCATGTATGTCTTTGGATTTGGACTGCGTCTCACTTTGCCTTGACCTCCCCTTCTAGAGTTTCTTCTTTCGGCTTCGCGTCTGCGGTGCCGACGATGTCCGCGGTGACTTCAAACTCCACCGCTTTGGTGAACTGCATCATCTTCTCCTGGGAGTACTTGAGGGTCACGTTCTCCAAGTCGGCGCAGTTCTGCAGGCGGAGGATGAATTCCGAGACCGGTTCTTGTCCAGGCGACACGCCGATAACGCTCAGGTTAATGGGCTTCGTCGAGTCGTTGGACTGAACTCTCATTGCCGTGAGCCAGGTTGGCTTTGGCGTTTGCCTTGAGATGTGCGTCATGATTCGGCCCCATCGGCTGCTAACCGTTTGGGCGTCCTCTAACGTCTTAAGTCGAGGCGACAGCTCGGCATACTTGGCTTTGTACTCGTCGATCTGCTTGACCAGCGGAGCGCTCTTATGGATCTGGGCCTCAAGCTGCGATTTTTCTCTCGTTAAGCTTTCGGATTGGAGCCAGAAGAATCCAAAGCCGCCGACCGACGCAACCGCCGATCCGACGAAGACCAGGAAGAACGACCGAGCACGAGCCTCGTTTCGCTTCCGCGCTAGTCTCTGTTCTTGAATTAGGTTAATGAGTGGCATCTTTTTTCCTAAGCCGCCTTTGCGTAGGCGCGCATCGCAAGTCCTGAAGCCACCGAGAGGTCGAGACCGGATTCATCCGCGTCGCCATAGTGGCTGAACCTCGGGTTGGCAAATACGTCGTGAAGGGTGGTTGAAATAGACAGCTTGTGGCTGAAATACTCGGCCAAGCCGTTTAGCTTGGCGCCGCCTCCGGTGAGCAAAATATGGTCGATCTGCTTGGCAGTGCCTTCTTGTTGCTGAGATTGGTAATAGTTCAGCGACCGTCGGATTTCTCGAACCAAGTCATCCACGTGTGGCTGAAGAACGCGCAAAGGAGGGTTCTCCTTTGGCTTGCCCTCTTCGAGAAGCTCTCGGAGATCAAGCTGCGCCTTGCCCGACTCGGCATCCTCATCAGACAGCTTGAAGTAGCTCTTCAAGGCCTGAGTAAGGGTGTCCGCGCCCTGGGGGATTGAACGGGTCATTGAGAACACTCCGTGGCTGACCACGGAGATGTTGGTGGTCGCCGATCCAACGTCCACCAAAGCGACGGTCTTGTCGGACCATTCCTGATCCATATCCGCTTCGACCAGCGCGCGATACATTGCAAACGCTTCGATATCGACGGCTTCGACCTCTACGCCTGCTTCCTCGCAAGCCTGGAGTCGGCTCTCAACCACGTCTTTCGGCGCGGCAACCATCAGTACGTCCATCTGCTGGTCGTCGACGGGGCCAATAATCTCAAACTCGATGTAGCTGTCCTCGACCGAACTGGGAACATATCGACTCGCCTCGAACTTGATCGACTTTCGAAGGGTGGCTTCCGCCATCTTCGGCATTCGGACCTGGCGAACGACAACCGAACCTCCAGAGACCGCGATCATTGCGCCGCTGCCATTCATCTGGTTGTCCTTAAATAGCGATTTCAGGGCTAAAACCGTGCTCGCTACGTCAACGATCACGCCGTCTTTTACGGCATCGGTCGGAGTCGGGACGGTGGCATAACGCGCGATTCGCCAACCAGCAGCGTGCCGTTCGAGCGCCACCGCTTTGATCGTGTGGTGGCCGATGTCGATTCCTATGAAACTCTTCTTGCTAAACATTCCCATGTGGTTAGGCCTCCATCTCTCGCTGTTGACCTTGTAGGTTCAGCCATTCGTCGACGGCGGTGCGGGCGAAACGCCACTTGCCATCGATCATCAGGGCAGGGATCTTGCCTTCCTGCGACATCTGCTCGAGCACGCTCGGTACGATGCGAAGGTAAGAGGCAGCCTCCCGAAGCGTCATGACCGTGTGCTGGTTGGCCACGACCGCGCGGAAAAGTCCGCTTAGTTGCTCGGGCGAGAGGAACAGCTCCAATCGCACCACGCCTCCGTGTGAAACGGCGGGCGAGGGCGGATCGGGCAGCCTTGTCTCTTCGTGTGCATGCTCCATAGTGCTCTCCATTGGTTGTGCCGGTCCTCGATAGGCCGGGTTGTCGATGATTTCGATTCTTGGCGGGTGCTGATCCGGAGGAACTGGACTCCCGTTCGTCTGCGCCGCCTGTCGGATGGCGTCGGCGAGGTTCATGCAGCCTCCTGCCCCGAGAATTCGTTCACGATGTTGTGGATCATAAACCCGTCGATCAGCTGCAGCTTTTGGACAAAGCCGATCATCAGGGCGTTATCCGCGATCTGACTGATGAGCCTCGGATAGCCCCTTGTGTACTTGTGGATTTCGAAGATGGCGTCGGGAGAAAAGGGATGATGCTCGCCCGTGTAGCCTGCAACCCTCATTCGATGCAGGATCATCTCGCCGGTTTCGGTCACGTCCAGCGGCTTTAGGTTCTGGCGGACCGCCAATCTTTGCTCAAGCGCAGGAACCTTTGCGATCTTGGGGCGGAGTTCGTTCTGACCCAGAAGCACCAGCGACAGCAGGAACTGGTCGTTCATTTGGCAGTTCAACAGCAGTCGAAGCTCTTCAAGGGTGGAGGTGGATCGGATCAAGTGAGCTTCATCGATGATGAGCACCACCCGTTGTCCTCGCTCGTAGAACGAAATGAGTTGCTTGTGCAACTCCTGAACCAACACTTGCCGGTTGCGAGACTGGATGTCTAGATCCAGTTGGTTAAGAACTTCCTGGAGAATCTGAACGGGAGTGAGGATCGGATTTACGATCAACACCACCCGGTTGTGGACCGGGTCCAACAGGTCGAGCAGCTTTCGGCTGACAGTCGTCTTTCCAAGGCCGATGTCGCCTGCCAGCATTGCCGCGCCCTTGTTTCTTGATATTGCGTAGTGCAACATCATCAAGGCGTCTTCGTGACCCCGGCTCATATAAAGGAACCTAGGATCGGGCGTCAAGCTGAACGGCGGCTCGGTTAAACCCCAATATGCTTCGTACATGAACAAATATCTCCGCGGGTCAAAACCCAGTAATATTTCTCGGGTCTTCTTGGAGGAAAACTCAGGAAACTTCTCAGGTTTTTTTTGCCGGGGGCCACGTTCGGGAAGCTAGACCAGGTTCTCAGGGCCATCCTTAAGATTTCGCTCGAAATTGAGCAAGCCGCGCTTCCGTGCTCGTGCCAAAGACACTATTCCCGTGGGCGTTTTAAGAAAGGTCTGGTAACTGGGCGAGGTTTGGGGATGATTGGGTGAAGGGGTGATTGGCGTGTGCTGGGTGATGGAGGTGATGAACTGATTTGGTGACGTAACGCTGGTTGAACCTTCGACTTCACGAGATCAAGAGTTCAGATCATCAAAGCATCACCCTCTC
>JACMJO010000343.1 GCA_014380605.1 Fimbriimonadaceae bacterium
AGGTGATCGAAACCACGCTATCGCCGCCAAATGGCTTTTGACCGCTTATCATTTCATACAGAACAATTCCCAAGCTAAACAGGTCGCTCCGCTGATCGATCTCTTTGCCAACCACCTGCTCTGGCGACATATAGCTGGGCGTCCCGAAAACCTGACCGTCCATGGTTAGGTTAGGTTGGAAGGTAAGCATGGCAATGCCGAAGTCGGTGATCTTGATATTGCCGTTGGAGAGGATTTGGATATTGTCGGGCTTGATGTCTCGGTGAACAACGCCCACCTTGTGCGCATGTTCGAGTCCATCCAGCACCTGCGTCGCAATTTCTAGTGCTCGATCTTGAGGCAAAAACCCTTTGGTGTCGATCTCGTTTCGGAGGGTATGGCCGTCCAAGTACTCCATCGCCATGAAGAGCCTATCGCCCTCTTGGCCAAGCTCGTACACCGTCATGATGTGCGCGTGGTTGAGCGTTCCCGCCGCCTGGGCCTCCCTCTTGAATCTGCTGATGCGATCTTCGCGCTGTTGGGGTGTAGAACCCCCAGGCATCGCCAACTCTTTCAGCGCCACACGACGATTCATCAGAGGATCGTAAGCCTCGTAGACGACGTCGTTTGAGCGCGCAATCTCCCGGATGATTTGGTATTTCCCGAGGGTGGTAGGGGGGCTGTTGCTCATGAAAAGATGCGGCTCTCTATTTTAGAAGACGTTTGCCGATTAAATAATCGTTGGCAACACGTCTAGTTTTAGCAGGGTCTGGTAAGATCGCCTGCGAATCTTGGTCCGATCTTCGGAACGTGTCGAAAGAGAGCACGACGTTTCCGAGGTTAAAGATTTGAACAAAGGGAAGACTTTTAGCGAACGGCGCATTCTGCGTCCTGGGGAGAGGTTCGTGGCCACCGGCCTGTTCCTTTTGCTGATTGCCGGTAGGCCGGCCGATTCCTCTATCCAAGCTTTTCATCGCGCTTTTGGTCCCAAGTCCTCTTTGCTGGTGTCTTCTCCGACCCTCCAGTGGGAAGTATGGCCAAGCGACGGGGCCCATGTGACCTCTGCCGATATGTTCCTTAACGGCAAGCCTGTAAACGCAATCTACAACACGAAGCTTCGACGCGTGGAGTATCGCCCGGAACGTCCGTTCATGGCGGGAACCTACCGGGTCCAGTGCAGGGTTATGGTCGACGATCGGCTCGAGGTCAAAAAGGATTGGTCTTTCCAGGTATCGACCGAAGCCATCTCCTCGCTCCCTGAGCCGGAGGAGTCGCAGTACATCGCCCTTGCCGAGACGAACGCTTTCCGCCAAACCCTTGGCTTGGACACCGTTCACCAAGAAACACGACTGAATGCAGCTTCGTTGGCCCATGTGAAATACTTGGCGCTTAATCGCCGTACCGGTCATTACGAAAAACCAGGCGAGCCTGGTTTCGTTGGGGCCACGCCAAGCGATCGACTTGAGGCCTTTGGCTACTCCGGCGGATCGTGGGAGTGCGTCACCTATAACAGCGGAGGCATCAAGGAATCGGTTCGGGACCTGTTCCACGCTCCGTACCATCGAATACCGTTCTTGCAACCGGGCGATGTTCCCGTTGGAACGGGGATGACGGGAAAGCACTTCTCGATCAAATTTGGAGAGAGCGGAGATTCTGGCCTATCGATTTCGCCCGCGGCAGGGCAATCTGGCGTGCCGACTTCCTGGGACGGTAACGAAACGCCAAATCCGTTGAGGATGCATTCTGGGTTTGGAAGCGAGGTTGGATACCCGATCGTCTTTAGCTTCTTCGGAGACTATCCGGTCGTAAAACTGAACAGGGCGTCTGTCACTTGCAAGGGCGTGGATGTTCCGATATTCGAGAACGCCTCGGAGAACGACGATCATCTTGAGAACTCGATAATCTTGATCCCCAAGAAGCCTCTTAAGCCCAATACCACCTATTCAGTCTCGGTCGAGGCAATGGTGAACAGGAAGAAGAAGATTCAGCAGAACTGGTCGTTTACAACGGGCTCAAAATAGATTGTGGCCCCCAACCATAGGGGCCACAATGCAAGAATCTACGCTATCTATTTGCGCTTCATCTCGGTGGTGCTGACAGTCTCTTTTCCGTCTGCACCCTTCATCTTCATCTTTGTCATCATGCTAACCGGCATACCGGTAGCAATTTCCACTGAGGTTACCGTTGGGCCATCCTGGCTCGCGCCTGCTGGCATTCCTTCGGTGGTGGACTCCAGTACCGCAACCTCCATTCCGCCAACCGTTTCGATCTTGGCCAGCTTGTACTTGGTTTTCATTTCGGTTCCACTCATCTTAACGGTGCCTTCCCAGGTATCTCCAACTTTGATCGGGGTCGTTGGGTAGGTTGTCGATGAAGCGTCTGGTGTCGGGGTACCCGCTGGAGCGCCCTCGATCTTCGTACTAAGCGACTTGCCAGAAGAATCCATCTCCGTGATGACCTTCATCTTCTTCATGGCATCCATGACTGCCGCCGGGGCATCCGTACCATTCATCTTCATGGAGTCGAACGTGGTGACGAGCGTAATCTTGTCGGCTTCGACCTTTTCCGCTGTCATCGTCATTCCCATCTCGGTACTTGCGGCACCGGATGATGTCATCACGTAGCTGTACTTCTCGCCCTGCTTTGGCGCCATTTTCAGCGTGATCGACTTATCGGCAGACATGGCGCCACCCGTTGTGGATTCGCCACCACCGGTAGAAGCGGTTGTATCGCCACCTTTACATCCAACAATCAAGATCGCCATGAGGGCGATCGGAATAAACTTTTGCATAGAGCCTCCTGAGTATCTGCAATGTATTGCAAATGCGAGTCAAATCGCAAGATTGTGAGGCATATTGGCCCAATATTCTTACTGGGTGAGCCCACGGGGTCAGAGCCGGCGCATTGTCATCGCCACGTTTTGCGTCGATGTGCCCTGCGTGGCCGTCCCGGCCATGCTCATCGAAAGTGGAAACCCGGTGGCCAGTTCGACAGAAAAAACGATCGGACCTTTCACCACGAAGTTCTTCATTCCTGAAGGAACGGCATGAATGACTGCCGCTTGCTTGCCAGCGACAGGCTTAAAGGCTATCAGCTTGTACGTCGTCTTGACTTTCTGACCCTGAATGTCTGCTTCGCCAACCCAAGTTCCCCCGACCTTTACCGCCTTCTCCGGGAACGGAACCGATGAGCCTTGGTTCGCTGCGTCACTCATCCCAGGCACTCCTCTCGTCTCCGACTTGAGAATACGACCTCTGGAATCCAACACGGAAACGACAAGCAGCTTCTTTAGTTGAACGGTCGCGGCAGGAGGAGCCGGTTGGCCATTCATCGTCACTTCTCCCATTGTCGTGTTCATGGTGAACTGCCCGCTCTGAACTTTGGCGATCTTCATCGTCATCTGAAATCCAATCTTCATAGATTGAGCGCCTGCGCCTTGTTGAACCGTCATCAAGTAGCTATAGCTTTGACCAGCCTTCGTCTTAATTCTCAGGAGTTGAGAGGGTTGCGCGCCTGCAAAAGCGACGAAACCCACGAACGATGCAATCAGAAGACCTTTGTTCATATCGATTCCCTACGACTAACTTACCAAAAAGGTCCAGCGTGCGTTGCATCGCTGGACCCTTTCACCACTACATCGCTAGCGATCTGCGAGTGGGGGAAACTCAAGGTTGGCGGCGCCTTCGTAGATCGCCTTGGGACGAATGAGGCGATTGTTTCGAAGTTGCTCGATTGCATGGGCGCTCCAACCGGAGACGCGAGCGATCACGAAGATCGGCGTGTAGAGGTCGATGGGGATTCCGAGAAGGTAGTAAGCGTAGGCTGCAGGGAAGTCGACGTTCGGGAAAATGTTCTTCCGCGACTCCATAGTGTGCTCCAAGATGTCGGCGATGTCTCCGAACCGAGTGTCACCTTTCTCGATGCCGAGTTCCTTGGCGACCTTCGTGAGATAGATCGCCCGGCTGTCTCGCTTCTTGTATTCGCGGTGGCCGAAGCCCATGATCTTCTTCTTGCCTTCCAAAGCATCGTCAATCCAGGCTTGGGCGTTGGCAGGCTGGTCGATGTCCAGAAGCATTTTCATAGCCTCCTCGTTCGCTCCACCGTGGAGAGGCCCCCTCAAAGTGCCGATGCCGGTCACAATGCCGCTGTAAAGGTCGCTGAGCGTGGCTACGGTGACTCGGCAGGCAAACGTGCTGGCGTTGAATCCATGCTCGGCATAGAGCGTTAGGGACGCGTCCATCACTTCGACCGTCTTGGCGTTTGGCTCCTGCCCAGTCATCAAGTGCAGGAAGTTCTCGGCCGTGTTGTGGGCGGGGTTTGGCTTGATTGGCTCCAGCCCTTGGCGGATTCGATGGCCGTTAGCGACCATGGTTCCGGCCTTGGCGATGATGCGGACGGCCTTGCGGAGGTTGGCGGCATCGTCAGTGGCAACCGCCTCGTAGTCCGGATCGAACGGGGCCAGGACCGAGAAACCGGTTCGAATGGCGTCCATTGGATGGGCGTCCTTGGGAAGGGCTTTAAGAGCGGTGTAAACGGCTTCGGGAACCTCGCGCTCTGACGAGAGCGTTTTCTTGAAGCCGTCAAGCTCAGCCTGATTCGGCAGTTTCCCGAAGATCAGGAGGTAGGCGGTCTCTTCAAAGCTGCCACTCTCAGCCAGATCATGCACATCGTAGCCACGATACTGCAGGCTGCTACGGTCGCTGTCGATCTCGCTAATGGTGCTGATGCCGGCAATAACGCCCTCGAGTCCGGGGCTGTAATTTGGATATTTATCGGTAAGGGTGGCGCTCATGGTTCTTCTTTGAAGGTTAGAGAGGGATTTTGCGGGAGTTTACCGCCTAGCGGGTTCTACGATTCAAACCAAGGAAAGTTGGGCTCCCTAAGCCCAAGATTTATCCTTGTCGTCATAGGCCGAATACTCGATTCGCTCATATAGTTCCGACCTGGTTCGCATCGAATGGAGAATTTCAGCTTGGGTTCCTTTGTGAATCAACTCCAAGTAGCATTCGTCGATCGCTTTGAGCATCACTCTGAAGGCTGTCATGGGGAAGATCACCATCTGATAGCCAAGCTCGCGGAAACGGGAAACCGCGATGATCGGCGTTTTCCCGAATTCAGTCATGTTCGCTAACAACGAGCCGGATACGCCATTTCGGAATGCCTCGAACTCAGCTTCACTTTGGAGTCCCTCGGGAAAAATGGCGTCGGCTCCCGCATCGACATAGGCCTTGGCTCGCTCGATTGCTGCGTCCAAACCTTCGACTCCATAGGCGTCGGTTCGGGCGCAGATGATAAACGATATGTCCCGCTTGGAATCCACAGCCGCTCGAATCTTGCGCACCATGTCGGCGGTCTCCACGACAGCTTTGCCGTCCAAATGACCACATCGCTTTGGCGAAACCTGGTCTTCTAAGTGGATGCCAGCCAAACCTGCCCGTTCCATTTCGATGACAGTTCGCATTACGCTTAGGGCATCGCCAAATCCAGTATCGGCGTCGCTTAGAACAGGTAAGGGCGTGACGGCGGTGACGTAGGAGGCTTGCTGAGCGAACTCGGTTTGGGTTGCCAGCGCGATGTCCGGAACGCCCAAGACTCCGTTAGTCAGACCCGCCCCGGTGACGTACAGGGCCTGAGCCCCAGCCTTGGTCGCCGAGACGGCGGAAATCGCATTAAAGACGCCGGGCATCAGGACGGTGTCCTTGGACATCAAGTCTCGAAGAACAGCGCCAGGGCTTTGTGAAGGCGGCTTCAGCACGATTTGAGATTACCCGGAGGTGTCAATCATGGCTAGACGCCTGTATACTATCTGCGTGTCTGGGATCGATGTCTTAGTTGGGGTTCTGGTGGGCTTGGCTGTGGGCGCCGTGAGTGTTTGGCTTTTGCTTAGGGGCCAGATTTCGTCGCTCGAATCGGAAAAAACGACCGTGGAGTATGAGGTCAGGAACCTTCGCGAGGAGATGGCCAAATTGTCAGCAAACGAAGCGGCCGCGGAAGCCAGGGCGGAGCGGATCCCTGACCTTGAGAGCGAGCTGAGAGCTAAGGAAAAGGCTTCGGAAGGCTTCCGAAGCGAACTTGAGCAACTTCGCGTGAAATTCGAGAGAATCGAAGGCGAGATGGCCTCAGACAAGAGGAGTTTTGAGGAACGCAAGGCAGAGCTGGAATCGACGCTCAAACAAGCTGAGGAAACGCTTACCACAGCGTTCAAATCGCTTGCTTCGGAAGCATTGGGAACTAGCAACAAACAGTTTCTGGAATTGGCTAAAGAGACGCTTGAGAAGTACCAAGAGCAGGCCAAGGGCGACTTGGACAAGAAGCAAGTGGCCATCGACAATGTGGTCAAGCCACTGACGGAGTCGCTTCAAAAGTACGAGCAGAATCTTCAGCGGCTGGAAAAGGATCAAAGCGAGCGCGATCACAAGACCGCCGAGCAGATTCAGCAATTGGTCAAAGGCGTCCAGATACAGCAGAGCACGATGTCTGATCTGAAAGGGCTCTTCAGGGGTCCAACGTCACGCGGGCGGGTTGGTGAGATTTTTCTCAAGCGAATGCTAGAGGCAGCTGGGCTTGAAGAGGGGCTTCACTACGAAATGCAACTAAGCGAAACGACCGAGATTGGCCGGCAGCGTCCCGACTGCATCGTCAAAATGCCAAATTCCAAGGGCCTGATCATCGACTGCAAAACCCCTCTCAACGCATATGAGGATTCTCTGGCACTTGATGACGATGGTGCTCGGCAGATCAAATTGAAGGAGCATGCGACCAACGTTCGGCGCGAAGTCGACTCGCTGGCCAAGCGATCCTACACCGATCTCAGTATCGACGCCGATCTGGTCGTAATGTATCTACCAATCGAGGCCAGTCTCAGCGCGGCCCTTCAGATCGATCCCGAGATCACCTCTTATGGATGGGATCGTCGGGTCGTCGTTACAACCCCAACTTTGCTTTACGCCTTGCTTCAGATTGTCGCACTCGACTGGCGGCAAGAGTCGATTCGAAAGAACGCAGCGGAGATCACAAAGCTTGGCAAGGATGTTGTGGATCGCATCAGGATCGTGGCGGATCACTTCCGTAGGGTAGGAGCTAGTCTGAAAGTAGCCAACGACTCCTATAACAAAGCAGTCTCTTCTCTGGATCGTAACCTGCTCACAACCGCCAAAACCTTTCAGAAACTCGGAACAGGGAGGGACGCTCGGATCGAACCGGTTCCAGAGGTGCCCAGCCTTGTTGAAGAGTTCAGGAAACCCGAACTGCTAACTCTTCCCTCGCCGGATAGAATCGCGGAGCTCAATTTGTTTGCTCAAATCGAAGAGCTTAATGACTCTGAGCTTGCGGAAACCGAAGTCGTCTAGGAAAGCAAACTGGAAGCTTGGGATCCTTGGGCCATGACTTCCTCAGCGCGCCAACAGGCTGACCGGTGATCAGTTCCAAGCTGGATCAACCCTGGTTCCTCTACACATTTTTCGATCGCATAGGGACAACGAGGGCGGAACGCACAATCTTTGCCTAGGGTGGTGAAATCTGGGGGCTGACCCTTGATCGCCTCTAAGCGATCCTTGGATGGATCGGGGAGCGCATTCAGCAGAGCCTTCGTGTATGGCATGGCCGGTTCCTGAAGAACCTGGGCCGCGGGGCCGATCTCGACGATCTTGCCGGCATAGAACACCGCGATCCGCTGGGATATCGAGGCGATCGCGCCGATGTCGTGAGAGATCAGCATGACCGCGGTCTTCTCTTCCTCCTGAAGTTGCCTGAGCAATCGCAGGATTTGAGCCTGAAGGGTGACGTCTAACGCCGTCGTTGGCTCATCAGCGATCAAAACCTTAGGTTTGCAAGCAAAGGCGGTTGCGATCACAACTCTCTGCCTTTGTCCGCCGCTCATCTGATGGGGATACTTCCGCGCGCTGGAAGCCGGTGAGGGCACGCCCACTTTGCCAAGCATCTCGACTGCCCGCTCCCTTGCCGTCGACCAACTGAGGTCCTGGTGGAGCACGAAGGCTTCCGCAATCTGGTCGCCGATCCGCATCATCGGATTCAGCGATGTGAACGGGTCTTGCATCACCAGCGCGATCTGCTCGCCTCGGATTTGGCGGTACTCCCGCTCCTTCAGGCCGACCAGTTCGCGGCCTTCCAACTTGATCGACCCCGCTGAAACCTTCCCGGGCGATTGGAGCATGCCCATCACGGCAAATCCCGTCATCGACTTTCCGCAACCCGATTCGCCGACGACCCCAAGCGTTTGGCCAGGTTCTAGATCAAAAGAAACCCCGCGCAGAATCCGGATTGGACCAAAAGAAACTTCCAAATCGCGGACTTCCAACACAGCCATCGCGTCATTATAGCCGTCAGCGATTGGACAGTCCAGGTTGCTCGATCAGGACCGAGACGGTCCTGGAAACCATGGGCGAGACGCCCATGCCACTGCGTGTATACTGCCGCGCATGGCGGACAAGATCCGAGTTGTTATTGCAGACGATGAAGCGGCATATCGAAGCGCGCTTCAGAAGACTCTCACCCTCATGCCGGAGTGCGAGGTGCTGGGAGTCGCGAAGGACGGGCAAGAGGCTTTGGACCTTTGTCTTGCCGATCCCCCGGACGTCCTTCTGACCGACATCAACATGCCTCGGATGAACGGAATCGAGCTCACTCGCGCCGTGCTGAAGAAGGAAAAGCTGGTCCAGGTGGTCATTCTCACCATCAAAGAGGACGACGACACGGTTTACGATGCCTTCCGCGCTGGCGCACTTGGCTACTTACTCAAGACCAGCACGCCTCAGGACGTGGTGGAAGCGATTCGGCTTGCTGAGCGCGGCGAAGCCAAGATCACGCCGAGAATCGCAACGAAGGTTCTTGAAGACTTCCGTCGAGTCCAAGAGGATGACGACACCGACGACAGCGAGCTCTACGTGTTGAGCGACCGAGAGTCGGAAATTCTGGATTTGGTTGCGCAAGGCCTTCGTAACAAGGAGATCGCCTCCAAGCTGTCAATTGCGGAGAAGACGGTTAAGAACCACGTCAGTAACATCCTGAAGGCGCTTCAAGTGAACTCGAGAACTGAGGCGGCAATGAAGGCCGTGAAATCCAGACTCGTCGAGAAATCTTAAGAGCTCGAAAAGGAGCGGCGACTTCAGACTTGAAGTCGCCGCTTTTTTGCCTTATGCTCTAAGCTACTGCTATGACCGTTCAGGGTGAAACCCCGCCTAACCCGCCACGGCTTATGCCCAAGTACAGCTTGTGGGTATGGCTCTTTGGGTTGTTCATTTGCTGTGGCTTGCCCAGCCTCATCGCTTACAGCTTCTACGAGAAATATCGCAACGCCAAACACAGCCTCCAAGGCCCGCTTTGCCTGCAAAATCTCCGCGCCCTCGCCGCTGCCCAAGCGATGTATTCGGTAGACAACATGGGCTCACTTCCCGCCGCAGACTGGATGGATGCCAGCCTTCCCTACCTCAAAAAGAATGTCGGCGCGATCGGTTGTCCGGTGGCTCGCGATAAGAAGAATGACGATTATGGTTTCGCCATGAATGAGGCGTTCGTGGGCAAACCGATGGTCGTCGCGACCTCAGATGGAGACACGCCGCTCATTTTCGATTCCACTCTCCTCTCTAGAAATGCCGTTGGCCCATTGTCCACCCTGCCGGAAAAGGGTCGACACCTCCAGCCAGATACCGATCCTGAGTTCGACACCTGGAAAAACAACGTCGCCTTTGCCAACGGCAGCGCCCGGGCCACCCAAGATCGCTTTGTGAAACCATAGATTCGCTCAATCCGTCCTTCCAACATGCAAGCGCCGCCGCTACCTCCTCAGAAGTCTAACAACGTCGTCCTGTGGGTCGTGCTAGGGGTCGTTGCGGTGTGCGGTTGCGGCGGGGTCGTTGTCTTGGCCGCAATCCTGTTTCCCGTCTTCAGCCAAGCCAAGTTGGCGGCGAAGCAGTCCCAATCTTTAAGCAACGTCAAACAGAGTTCGCTTGCGGCAATCATGTACGCAAGCGACTATGACGAGAAGATGCCGCCCGCGGAGAAATGGATCGACCTGACTGAGGTGTATGCCAGGAACCCTGCTATCTACCATTCGCCTGCCTCGGAAGGCCCGCCAAACGAGAGATACGGTTACGCATTCCGAGCAGAACTATCGAGGAAGGACACGAAGAAGATCCTCGATCCACAACGATGGGCTATGATCTTCGACTCCACTAAGACCGGTCGGAACGCCGTCGGTGGCCTCGATACCCTGCCTTCGCCCCCTCGCTTCTCGGGAGCGTCCAGCAGCGGAAAGAACACGGTTGGCTTTCTGGATGGCCACGCCAAGATGATTCCGCTAAACGGCGATTTGGGAGCAACCGGATCCGACTAGGAGCACAGTTAGCCCCTGGAACTGTGATCCTCCTCCGGATTAGGGTTCACTAAGCCATGCTTCAGCAAGAAACCACAACGGCGTGGGACCGGATCGTCCAACAAGGCGTTCGTAGCTACGTAGAGCGCATATCCGACGCTGAGTCCGTAGAGATGTCCGAGCAATACGGAACTCACAATTACCACCCGCTCCCCATCAACCTCGTGAGAGCCGAGGGCATCCACGTCTTCGATGGCGAAGGCAACGACTACCTGGACTGCATCGGCAGTTACTCCGCTGTCGCGCATGGGCACTTGAGCCCTTTCATCGTGGACACGGTGAAGGGGCAACTAGAGAAGGTGACCTTGGTCAGCCGAGCCGTTTATAGCTCAGAATTGGCGGTGTTTTTGAAGGCGATCTGCGATTACTCCGACCTCGATATGGCCTGTCCGATGAACACCGGAGCCGAGGCTAT
>JACMJO010000344.1 GCA_014380605.1 Fimbriimonadaceae bacterium
GTGACGAGGATCAGGCCGTAAGGCGACTGGATGGCGCGGGACCACCTTTTTAGAACCTCCTCCGTCATCCCGAGCTTGGAGAGATCCACCTTCATCCGCTCGGGGTCGAGAAGTCGCATGACGAACTTCTCGCCGTTCAGGCAAGGGATACAGCTTGCGCGGGCACTGAGTCGGCGACCGTTGTACTCCATGTCGAGTCGGCCATCCTGAGGCTCACGATTCTCGTCGATGCGCATTCCGGCGGCTAGCTTGAGACGGGCAAGGACGTTTTGAGCCTGCTCGCTCGGAAGTTGGCCGGTGTCGTGAAGAACGCCGTCTTGGCGGTAACGGATGCGGAGTTGGTCTCGCTCAGGTTGGAGGTGGATGTCCGACGTGCCAGTATCCAGGGCATTCATGAAGATGCTATCGACGATTCCCACTGCGATAGACATATCCGCTTCGCCGCCCATGTCGCGTACGTTTGCACCCTCGCGAAGGACAAGTCGAAAGCGCTTGGCGGCGCCCCAGTTCGTTTGAGATTGATCAACCATTGACATCGTTTGAATTCCTATCCGGCAATATAATCTGTATTCTATTCGGCTCAGGCGTGGCTGTCATACTTAGACTGTGCCGGTTCGCAGGTATCCCCTCCCAAATCCTTGGTTAACGGCGACCGTCCTGGTTTGGGGCTTCAACTTTGTAGCGGTCAAGCTACTCAACCTTCAAATGACCGCCGCGGCAGTATCGTTAGTTCGATTCGTGCCGATGTATCTCCTGCTTATTATCCTCTGTCGTCTGCGTGGGGAGTCCCTAAAGTATGGCAAGGACTCGATTCCCGTGCTTTGGCAGGGGTTTGTGTCGATGGGGTTCTATATGGTTCTTTTCCTGGAAGGGATGGCACGGACGTCCGCCGCGGAAGGGGCGATCATTCTGGCAACCGCTCCGGTCTTCGTCGCGATCTTTTCGGTAATCGCCAAGATCGAGAGATTTACTCCCGGGGCCATTATTGGAGCTGCCATCGCCTTCATTGGGACTGCCCTAGTTATCGCCTCAGGAGCCAAGGGCACGCATGGCTCGATGGAAGGCAATCTGATGATCCTCTCGTCCGCTGTAGTTTGGGCATACGGAGCGGTATTGTCCAAACCGCTCGTGAACAAATACTCGCCCTTGCAGTCACTGACGCTATCGATGCCGGCGGCGCTGCTGATCTTGTTGCCGTACGGGTTGATGCCCACCATAAACGTCCCCTGGACGTCCATGACGTCTCAATCATGGTGGATGCTTTTCCACGTCACCTTCGGCGCGGGCGTGATCGGATTCCTCGGCTTCTATGAGGGCGTGAAGGCAAAAGGACCGGCAGCGGCGATGCTGTACCAGTTCTTTGTGCCGATCGTGGCGGCATTTTTCTCCTACTTGCTGTTACGCCAAGGGCTCAACGCTTGGCAAGCGATAGGCTTGGGAATCGTCATTCTCGGCGTATACGTGGCTTACAGATCGAGATACCTGGCCGCATCCAGGTTAGCGGTAACTTGATGTACACTTTGCCCTTATGATCGGCAGCGCGGTTGCAGCCTTTGTCCTCTTTGCCCAAACCTCGCCCAACCCAGGTCGGTTTGAGATGGGAGAGCGACTCAAGGAGCTTGACCAAGCTTGGATGTCGACTCCAGAGAAGTCTCGAAGAAGTGCGGCAATCCCCAAGATTACAGCTGCCGTAACTTCCTTTTTCTCCTCGAAAGCTGGTGAAGCGTGCCGAGCGCTTGACGACGCCATCGCAGCTCTGGAAGGTCGGTCCGCAAGATCGGCCGATGCGATTACCTTACGATTCGAACCGCCGTTTGTTGAACCAAGAACACCCGCCAAGCTGCGAATTGGTTGGGCCTATCTGCCAGTAGACGGTAAGACGGTAAGGATTCAGGTTGGGCGGCAGTCTGTAGTGGCGACTCCGGGCAGAGAACTGGTGATCGAAGTTCGCCCCGAGCAATTGAATCCCGAGATTCTTCAAAACCCGGAGGTTGGGTATTTGATGCCAGTCCAGGTTGGGTCTGAGCAGAGAAGCGTCTTTCTGTCCATCATCAAGCGACCTAAAGAGCGACTCACGGCCCTGAAGGACTCAAAGCAACCAGAGGCAAAGGTGCTTGTACAGTTTCTTCAGAAGGTCTTCGACGACCCCGAGTCGTTGGAGGCCGACGTCCCCATCATTCAGTATCTGTTCACGGCAGAACTGCTTGACGAGGGCCGTCTGCGATTGGATAGGGCTGACTCACTTCCGCTGGTGAAGCAGGGCAACACCTATTTTCGGGCCGCCTTTCCCCGACAGGTTCGAGGGCCCCTGACGGTTGTGGTCGGATTGCACGGCGCGGGAGGATCGGAGAACATGTTCTTCGAAGCCTATGGAAGAGGTATCGCGGTTTCTGAGGCGCTGAAACGAAATTGGGCTTTTGTCTCGCCACGAGCATCGGCAACCGCGATGGAAGACGTTTTGGATTGGATTCGGACTCGCCGAAAACAAGCCGTAGAGCGGGTCTTTGTGATGGGACACAGTATGGGGAGTGGAATGGCGCTGCGGAGTGGATCATTGACTCCAAAGCCGTCCGCCATCGCCCTGTTTGCTCCCGCGTCGCAGAATGTTTCGGCTCAATTGAGAGAAGTCCCCTTGTTCGTGTCCGTCGGGAAACAGGACTTATTGGTAGGACCCGCACGGTCCCTTGCCCAGCAATTGCTGGGTCGAAAAGACTGCGTCTATGAAGAGCTTGATCCCTGTGAGCACCTGATGGTCGTCGGAGATTCGATGGCGGGGGCCTATAGGTTCTTTGACTCGACCATTGGTCGGTAAACTCTGGGCAAGATATGACCGACCAAGAGACACCCACTCCTGCTGAGCCGAACGCAGAGACAGAATCCGCCGCCCAGGTCGATGAAGACCTCCTTCAACTGTACAGCCAAATTCAACTTGTCCAGGATGAGCGAGATCAGATCAAGGACCAGCTTCTTCGGACGATGGCCGATTTTCAGAACTTCCGCAAACGAGTCCTTGATGAGAAAAAGCAGATCGAGGAGCGCGCAAATGAGAAGTTCGTCGTTGAGTTGCTTCCGGTTCTTGATAATTTTGAGAGGGCTTTGCAAGTCGTCGAGAACGGAGGCGATCCGGCCGCGTTTATCGAGGGTGTGAAGGCGATCGATCGACAGCTTCGCCTGGTTCTGGAGAGCCAACGTGTGCAACGTGTGCCCTCGCTCGGCCAGCCGTTCGACCCTGAGGTCCACGAGGCACTGGCGATGGTAGAGTCTGTCGAGCAAGAAGACGGTACCGTTATCGATGAGATCGAAGCCGGTTACAAATTGGGAGACCGCATCATCCGACCCGCCAGGGTGAGGGTCAGCAAGAAGCCTTGAGCCGAAAGCACTTTGGCACTGACGGCATCCGCGGTGTTGCCAACCAGAAGCTAACCCCGGAATTGGCGTTTCAGCTTGGGCAAGCGGCCGGCCAGTGGATGATCGACCGAAGCGTTACACCGAGGGCGGTCATCGGGCGAGACCCGCGTCGAAGCGGGCCCATGCTAGGCGCGGCTCTCGCTTCTGGGTTCTGTTCCGTTGGCGTGGATGTAGTGGCCCTTGGGGTTGTGCCGACGCCTACGGTCGTTTACGTGGCAAGAAAAGGCAATTACGGAATGGGTGTTGTCGTCTCTGCATCCCATAATCCAGCCCCAGATAACGGATTGAAGCTCATCGGCCAAGATGGCTGTAAGTTAAGCGACGCTAGCGAGCTAGAAATCGAAGGCTATTTTGAGACGGCCCTCATGGATCGACCGACCGGGGCTAGGATTGGGTACTTGGAGTCCTCCAGAAGCGAGATCGAGGGCTACTTAGACTTTCTTGAGGCGATTGTGCCCGAGCGATTAGACGGGATGCGGGTTGCTCTGGATGCCGCGAATGGAGCGGCCTACGAACTTGGACCAGCGATCCTCGCGCGCCTTGGGGCCCAGGTGGCATTGTCAGGCGTCTCTCCCGATGGCATGAACATTAACGAGGAAGGCGGTGCGACAAAGCCAGAATCCGTGCAATCCTTGACCCAAGCGACTGGCTCAGAGATAGGGGTCGCTTTCGACGGCGATGCGGATCGTGCAGTCTTTAGCGATGAGAAGGGAAGGCTTATCAACGGAGATCGGACCATCGGGCTTTGGGCGCACCATCACAAGGTAGAGCCAAGGGTTGTGGTTGGCACGGTGATGAGCAACGGTGGCTTTGAGGCCTATATGCAGGCTTCTGGAATTCACTTGGAACGGACGCCGGTAGGCGACAAGTACGTTGCCCAGAAGATTTCGGATACTTCGGCAAGAATCGGAGGAGAACAAAGCGGCCACATCATCTTCCCAGATCGACAGCCAAGTGGCGACGGGCTCGTCACGATGCTAGAGGTTCTGCGTGTGCTGAAGCAGTCCGGAGCAAAGTCCTCGAGTTTCGTTGAGGCTTATGAGTCTTGGCCTCAAATTTTGATTAACGTGGAAGTGGCGGATCGGGCAACTTGGGGCGAGTCCCGAGCGGTGAAGGACGCCTTGGGCGCAGGCGAATCCGAGTTGGCGACGCGGGGGAGGCTAAATGTCCGGGCAAGCGGAACCCAGCCGATGATTCGCGTAATGGTAGAGGCGGACAACTACGAATTCCGAGACCGGGTGGCGGGTAACGTCCTTGCGGCATTGGAGGCTCATGCGGGTGCCAAGGTTTACTCAAAGGTGGATTTGACCCATGCTCTTGGCGATTGACGCGGGAAACACGCAAACGGTTTACGGAGTCTGGGACGGTCAGAACTGGCTTGCCACTTGGCGTCGCAACACCGACGGCGCCGAGACCGAGGATGAACTGGCGGTCTGGCTTCGCGGCTTATTTGAACTGAGCAATCTGCCTTTCGCGATCGACCGAATTGTTGCCGCAACCGTCGTTCCTCCCATTCAAGCGAGCGTCACGCGGCTCGCTGAGAAGTGGTTTAAGGCTCCGCTGGTCTTCTTGGAGTCGGGAGACCAAGTCGGCTTAGCTGTCGACTATCAGCCTAAGAATGCGGTTGGTCCAGATCGAATTGCCAATGCCTTGGGAGCCTTGCAAAAGCACAAGGGACCCATCGTGGTGGTCGATTTTGGTACGGCCACAACCTTCGACGTGGTGGATTCAAACAACGTGTATGTCGGAGGGGCGATCTTGCCCGGCATCGAGGTCGCGAGTTCGGCGCTCGTTGGGAGAACGTCTCGACTGCCACGATTTGAACTCAAGGCCCCGGAAACGGCGATCGGAAAGACGACGGTCCACTCCCTACAATCCGGGATGATGCTGGGCTATGCGGGGGCGATTGATGCCTTGGCCGGGCGCATCGACAAGGAGCTTGGTGGCGGAAGTACGATCATCTCGACGGGCGGGCTTGGCCAGGTCTTTATGGACCTTTGCGAGTCCATTCAGGCGTACGACAAGACTTTAACCCTGGACGGCTTGGTCGTAGCCGCCCAAAGAATCTTTTAGAACCGCGCGTCTGAGGCAAGGTTCGTGAGTACCGGCAAGGTACACGACTGTTGGCTTGAGCCGCCCGTCGTTCCGGAATCGCCCCGTCTCATCTTGTTGAACACCTGCCATCCGAATTCAAGGATGGGAAGTTGGTTCGAGCGTTGCTCGGCAAGCACACGAATCATCGACTTGGTAAACAAGCCCACGTTCTTCCCATTCTGAATGTAAGCCTGAACGTTTGCTCCCGGGATGCTAGCCTGCATCTGAGAAAGCTGGCCAATCATCGGAACCTCTGCGCCAAAGTAGCGGCCATTGGTGATCGTTCGGTGCACCTGAAAGAAGGAGAAGACCTTTGCTCCCTTGGCAAGAAATTGATTGAACAACTCGCTCTTTGCAACCATGGTGACACTATCCATGACGTTCTCAGAATCAACGCCAGCCATGAAGTCTTTGCCGCCGATGTTCGTGCCAACGCCGCTGAAGTAGATCAGCACAGTAGCGTTCTCATCAACTCGCTGGGCAAGGGCCTCGGCCGACTTTCTGATCTGTTCGGCGGTAGCGTTAAGAACTAGGTCGATGTTTTGCTCTGAGTAACCGGCATTGGCGACCAACGCCTCTCGCAACTGCTGGGCGTCATCAGCAGCAAAGGGAAGAGCCATGTCCTTCATCCGGGAATCGCCGTTACCGATAATCAAGGCGAACTTTGTCTCGATGACCGGCACGGGGCCTACAATCGGATTGAGGCTAATTCCTGGATTGATCCCTCCAGGACCGACTCTTGTAGGGTCGGCAGGTTTGCCCGGGTCGGTCTTGGGGATCACTTTGACTGGTACGGTGTTCGTGTTGCCGCCAGCCATGCCGTCGATCGCCGCCTTCTCTTCGGGCGAAACGACCTCGTTATCTACCCGGAACGTGGCTTTGCCGCCGATCTGGGAGTATTTCGCCTCCAGGGCTTGCCGCTTCGCAGTTTCGCCTAGAGTTGTGTAAATTGAGTTCAGGAAGTGGAACGTCTCGCGGCTAGTCTGTCCTTTTTCCAGCAGCATTTCGAATTCGCTGGCAGCTTGAGACA
>JACMJO010000345.1 GCA_014380605.1 Fimbriimonadaceae bacterium
ACTCCCGGGCGATGGAGTTCATCGGGAGTTTGATCAACTCTGCTGCGAGGTCGGGAGTGAGACGCATGGTGGTTAGCGGTTAGCGGGGCGGAGGGGGCAAGCTCCAAGTCGTACAGGGTCCAGGTGTTCCCGTCTTCGGATAGCGCGGCTTTGCCAATGGTGTACCGAACCTGCTCGCCGCCACTGAGAAGGACCACGGTTCCTCCATCCTGCCATGGTGGGCCGTCGACAAGGACCAGCCCAATGTCCATCACATGAGTCTCGTGGCCGTAGAAGCTTGCGAGAAACCGCATCGGGGCTAGGTTACTTGGTGGTTGGTGGTTGGTGGTTGGTGGTTGGTGGTTGGAGTTCGGAGACCGGAGAGTTTCCTGGGCCATCCGAGTTCAAACCCCTCTATCCCCCTGCCCCTTTCTCCCCAACCATTGAGGAGAAAGAGGAGTTGAATCAACGTTTTTGCAGAATTGACTGATACACTTGTGCCGTGCTTAACCTTCCGAACCGCCGAATTTCCGGAGTGCCAGGAATGAACCGGATAGCCGGTTGCCTCTGCGCAATTGCCCTCGCCACATCACTTCAAGCGTTCGACACGAAGTGGCACATGGACGCCACGCGGATCGGAATGACGCAGAACGGCTTCTCATCCGATGCGCGCCTCATGACGCAGTTTGGCAACTACATCACCGACTTTTTCTCGGCTGCAGACCTTCAGGAGGCTTACAAGCACATTCCCGGGGGAGCCAAGGCGGGCTGGCCGACCGGCTTGCATGGCATCAACATCGCCGACACGTCGCGGCTGCACTTCGACGCACTGACGAGCCAAGCCCAGGTCGAGCATCAATGGGCGACGCTTGAAGCGAACACGGTGGCCGCTCTGAAGAAGTGGAACAAGGATCCGAGCGTCAAGCCCGGATACCGAGGCATCCTCGTCCTGACGATTCTCGGCGCGAGCTTGCATGCAGTCCAAGATTTCTACTCACACTCCAATTGGCTGAAAGTGGCGGGCGCCGGCGCCCCGATCTGGTTCGATGTCCCTGCGGCGCAAAGGCAGAAACTGAACGTTAAGACCGGCTGGTATCCCGATGGCAACGTTCCCGGGATGCTCTATCACAAGGATGAGAACAAGGATTCAACCGGTCGACCGCTCAACGCCGCGGCATTCGATGCGGCTTCCAGGGCCTCGGTGGACTGGGTGAAGCGCATCATTGCCCAGGCTCCGGAGATTCCTTGGGCGACGGTGAAGGCTTGGCAGCCGCAACCGCTCCAAGTCGCCGGTCCTTGGCTGAGAAATGCCGATGCGACCTTCGTCACCACCACCTCGACATTAGCTGGACACTGGGACGGACCGACACCGGTCAAGAACGTCTTCGCGGTCGAGGCGGGTCGGAACAAGCGGATGGCGGGAGAGGCGCTAGCGCTCTCGTTGAATACCTATGCCACCAACATTGCGATAAGCAGCGGCGCCACGCCTACTCCGTTCTGGGTCGGCTTCACCGTCTATCACATCGAACGCGACCTGGCCAAGGGCCTCTATCTTCAGAACAAGAAGCGGTAGCCGAGAGTCCAGAGTTGAGAGTTGAGAGTCTCTAGAGGAGGGCGGAGGGTGGAGAGTTCCTCGCTTTTAGGTTCCTCGGTTCCTCGACTAGGGGGCGTTAAGCGTCAGGCGTGAAGCGTTAGAGTTAACCGGCTCTTCCGACCAATGCGGCGACGGTTACGAGGAGTTCCACTGGGTCGACGGGTTTACCGACGTGGGATTGGAAGCCGGCCATGAGGGCTTTGGTTCGGTCACTGGATCGGGCAAAAGCGGTCAGGGCGGTGGCGGGGATGGCGTTTCCTCCCTCCCGGACCTGCTTGATGAACGTATAGCCATCCTTTCCGGGCATACCGATATCGCTGATTAAGATATCCGCCTGGTTTTTGTTCAGGAATGTCAGCGCTTCATCTGCCGAAGAAGCAAGGATCACCTTCGCGCCCACGTCTTCAAGGAGCCGCTTGAGCAGGTTCCGAGCGTCGGCTTCATCGTCCACGGCCAGGATGGTCAATCCCTTTAGGCTGGGCAGTTCCGAGCTCGCAATGCCCACCGGGTTTGTTTTCGGGTGCGACCGCTTTTCCGCATCCTCTTGCGGCTGTTGAACTACGGCCAGGGGGATGGCAACAATGAAGGTTGCGCCCTTGTCTTCACCAGCGCTATAGGCATTCACTTGGCCCCCGTGAAGCTCGACCATCTGTTTGACCAAGGCGAGGCCAATTCCAAGGCCGCCATGTTCTCGCGCGGCAGAGGAATCTTGTTGACTGAACCTCTCGAACAAGTGGGGCAAAAACTCACTGCGAATCCCTTTGCCCGTGTCGCTGACGGCAATCTCGATATGGGAGTTCACACGGCTGAGGACGACCTGAACCTTCCCGCCTCGGGGAGTGAATTTGACGGCGTTTGAAAGCAGGTTCCAAACAATCTGTTGCAACCGACTCGGATCGCCGTGAACTGGGTCGACAATGGGATCTAGAATCGATTCAATTTTGACACCCTTTGTCTCCGCTCCCGGCCGCACGCTGTCCAGCGCGGCTTCGATCAAGACGGGGAGTTGCACTTGCTGGACGTCCAGGCGCATCTTTCCGGAGATGACCCGGCTCATGTCCAATAGGTCTGCTACCAACTGAGTCTGAAGGTTGGCGTTTCTTTCGATAACGTCGATGCCCTCGCGGACCATCTTAGGATCGGAATCGTACTTTCGGATCAGATGAGTCCAGCCCACGATGGCATTGAGGGGCGTCCGCAGTTCATGGGAGAGAGTGGCCAAAAATTCATCTTTGATTCGGCTGAGCTTTTCAGCCTCCACCCGGGCGGCGCGCTCGCTCTCCAGCAGCTCTTGCCGAGCAAGGTCAGCCTCTTTCCTTGAGCTAATGTCTTCGATGACGCCGACGTATTGGCGAGGCTTTCCATCGAGATCTTTGAGCAATGTGACGGTTGTGAGACACCAGACATCCGTCTTGTCCTTCCTTATGTATCGCTTCTCCGTCACCTGATGGGCAATCTCGCCCGCTAGTAGACGGCCAATATAGGCCCGGGTCGATTCTAAATCCAGAGGATGGGTTATGTCCATGAACGTAAGTTGGAGCAATTCTTCGGCGGAATAGCCGAGAATCTCGCAGAACTTAACGTTAACGTGCGTGAAACACCCCTGGAGGTTTGCTTCCGCGATGCCC
>JACMJO010000346.1 GCA_014380605.1 Fimbriimonadaceae bacterium
ACGAATACATGCTGCGGCGATAGATACTGTCGTCCTTGTCGCGGTAGTAAAAGTGCGTCTGGCTGGCAGGGTCGGAAGCGCCCTCCCAGATGCCATCTGGCTGATAAGGCTTGAACCCTCGCCCGCCCAGTTTTTCCAACAGAAGGCCACTTGAGAACAAGGCCTTGTCCCGAATAACCTCCGCATCCAGCCGGAAGCGGGGCCCACGTGAAA
Source organism: Fimbriimonadaceae bacterium (assembly GCA_014380605.1). Lineage (GTDB taxonomy): Bacteria > Armatimonadota > Fimbriimonadia > Fimbriimonadales > Fimbriimonadaceae > 55-13. The sequence continues at coordinate 214 of JACMJO010000346.1, forward strand.
CTAGCCGGTTCTCAGGGTCTCTTGTCAGCTTCTGCTTGGTGATTCGTGAGCTCTGCCGAAACGCTGCGGACGTCACGATCATTCGATTCAGCTTCTTGACGCTCCACCCGTTCTGCTGGAAACTAATGGCGAGGTAGTCCAGCAACGGTTGATTGAGGGGCCACTCGCCCTGGGTGCCAAAGTCTTCCGCCGTTTTGACCAGCGCCATTCCAAAGTGCTGCTGCCAAACCCGATTGACAAACACGCGAGCCGCCAGCGGATTGGATGGGGACGTCAGCCATTGGGCGAAGCCTAAGCGATCCCGTCGAGCACCGGCAGGCAGCGATCCAATTGCACTCGGAAGGTGGCGAGTCACCGAAGCGCCCTTCTGGTTGTATTCGCCTCGCTTCAGGATAAATGTCTGGCGAGGTTTGGGCATCTCCTGGGCGATCAGGCTCATCGGGATCGCGGACTCTAGCTCAGAGCGATCTTTGAGTATCTTTCGATACCTAAGAGCGCCCGAACTGGCAGGCCCCAATTCAAGGAAGACCGAACGCAGCTCCAACTGGGCCGCAGCATTCTCGGGTGACTTCCGATACGTTTTCAGCGCATCGTCGATCCGTTTGTCGTTGACGTCGTAGAGCCTGAGATTCAGACCATCGCCGGCCACGGCGTTGACGATCTTGATTAGAAGCACGTTGTCGCCGCCCAAGAAGTCGCCCTTGACCTTGTCTATGCCCATGTTCAGACCTCGTCCGATCTTATGCGAGTGAATCGGCTTGCCGTTCAGCCAAACTTTGACTCCGTCGTCGCTGGACACTCCGAACTCGATCGTTCTTGCGCTTTCCAGGTGAACGATTCCCTTGACATACACGGACGAGTTGGGCTTTCCGGTCAGGTTGGTGAGGTCTTTGCCGATCTCCAATCCCACGGGTTTCCACGAGGCGTTTCCAGACTCAGCCGGTTCCACAAAGTCCAAAGCCTCGTCAAAACTCGTTCTTGTATAGACGGGGCTGATCTGCCAATCGCGCGCGGAGGGAACAGGTGGAGTGGAATTCCCAAGGGTGGCGGCTGCTTGTGCCAGCGAGAGGGAACTTCGGAAAGCATCGAGAGAGCGACTCAAGGCTGCAAGCTGCGCCTCTTGCTCAGGAGTGGCAGCTCGAATCACGGGGCCCGGCAGGGTTTCGTTGCCATCGAGCGGCTTGTCCGTGGTGCTGTTGAAAAAGGCGTAGAGTCCGTAATAGTCGCGCTGCTTGATCGGGTCGTACTTGTGGTCGTGGCACTTGGCGCACTGAACGGTCAGCCCCAGAAGGACGGTGCTGGTAGTGTCGACCCGGTCGAAAGTGTTGCGAGCGAGGAACTCCTCCTCGATCGCGCCGCCCTCGGCTGAAGTCAAGTTCATCCGAATGTAGCCGGTGGCGATCAACTGTTCGGTGGTGGGCTTGGGCAAGAGGTCGCCGGCGAGTTGCCACTCCAAGAATTTGGTGTACGGCAGGTCCTGGTTGAAGGCTCTCACCACCCAATCGCGATACGGGAAAACCCCCCGTTCATTGTCCAGTTGCAAGCCGTGGGTATCCCCATAGCGAACCGCATCTAGCCAGTACCTTGCCTCATGCTCGCCGTAGGACGGTTTGGCAAGAAGCCGATCGACATATCGCTCGTAAGCGCCGGGTTTAGGATCGTTGCGAAAGGTATTCAACTCCGCTTGAGTGGGAGGAAGTCCTGTGAGGGTCTGAGCTGCTCGCAGGGCCAGCGTGTCTCTGTCGGCCTCCGCCTCGGGTTTCAACCCTGAGGCTTCCAACTTTGCCAGCACGAACCAGTCTAACGGATTCTTGGGCCATTGGACGTCGCGAACGGCAGGAAGCGGAGGCATCTTGGGGGGGATAAATGCCCAGTGCTTCTCATATGGCGCCCCTTGGTTGATCCAGGCGCGAAGGATCTCGATTTCGGCCGGAGTGAGTGGTTTGACCCCCGAATCTTGTGGTGGCATCCGCATCGCCGGGTCCTTGGCCGACACTCGGGCAATGAGCCGAGACTTGGAGGGTGAGCCGGGGATGATTGCTCGACTAAGGGAATCCAGCCGCAATCCCGCCGCCACTTGCGCGGCATCGGGGCCATGGCACTTAAAGCACCGCTGCCCCAAAATCGGCATCACATCGCGCCCAAAGACGACATCGGGGCGGGCAGGTTTGGTCCCCTGAAAGGACACAGCCCCATATCCCAACACACTAAGCGAAGCCAGAAGAAGCGGTATTGAGGACTTCATCGCATCAAAGAGGCTCCTCCGTAGGTTAGCACAGGAAGAAACCCGCAAACTCCATTCAGTAAGCTTGGGTGTGGATCACCCAAAGTTGGTAGCCCAGTTTCAGGCCCAGATCATGCGCGAGAGCCCGGGGCTCTCAACCCGATTGCCAAGCCACATCCGAATTGTCGCCAACGACTGGGCAATGGTCACCGGCACAACCCTCACTCTCCAGGATGCCGACGACGCGATCCTGGCTGAGGTCGCTCTCTTCCGCACCCTCAACCGAGATTTCGAGTGGAAGGTTTACAGTTGGGACACGCCCAGCGACCTCAAGGAGCGCCTCGTCCGGAACGGCTTCCAGCAGGGCGATGAAGAGGCGCTTATGGTCTTCGATCTCGCCCAAGACATTGGCCACTGGGAAAGCCCCCATCAAGCCGTCAAAGTTTCCACAAATCAGCACATCGAAGATTTTCGGAGCGTCGAGCATCAGCTTGGTTCGGAGAGGAGCTTCCTTAACGAAGTGATCGACTCCCTGCAACGCGGCGATAACGAGGCGATGGGGTTTGTGGCTTACCTGGAGGAGCGACCCGTCAGCATCGCCCGACTGAACTGCCACCCCGAGAGCCCCTTTGGAGGATGTTATGGGGGCTCGACCTTGCCTGAGTTCCGGCGGATGGGCTTCTACCGGTCCTTGCTGTTGGCCCGGGCGCAGGAAGCCAAGCGGCTTGGCGTGCAGTACCTGCAAGTGGACTCCCTCCCCACCAGCCGCCCGATCTTGGAGCGACTCGGTTTCGAGCAGATTGGAAGCACATGGCCCTTCACATGGTCTCCAGGCTGAGACCCGTACATGGAGTGTTTGACACTCGACGATCTTGAACCTCAACCGCTGAATATCACAGTGCAATTCAATATGCCTTGTCATGTATATACTATGTGTGGTATATATAGATCGTGCAGTCCGTATTTGAAGTCGTTGCTGAACCGAATCGCCGAGCGATCTTGAGTTTGCTGGCCACCTCTGAGCGGTCGGTAGGAGAGATCGAGAGGCAGCTTGGGATGTCTCAACCCACTGTTTCGAAACACCTGCGGGTGCTACGTGATGCCGGATTTGTACAGTCGCAGGTCAATGCGCAGCGTCGCCTATATCGCATCAAGCCTGAACCACTGCAGGAGTTGGACGCTTGGCTGGAGCCATTCCGCCTGTTCTGGTCCGCGCACGTGGACGCCCTTGAGCGCCACTTGGACCGAGTAAGCGCCGACCAACAAAACGTAGAGCAAGGAGAAGACAGATGAGCAGTCTAGAAAAATACAATCCGGGCCCAGCCGATAGAGCGCAGGTCCGAAAAGAAGCAGGAGACAATTGGACCCTTGTCCTTGTGAAAATCCTGCGCCACCCACCAGAGAAAGTTTGGGAAGCGCTGACCGATCCGGGGCAATTGCGCGAGTGGGCGCCTTTCGATGCCGACAGGAACCTAGGCACGGTTGGTACAACGGCAAAACTCACCACAGTGGGAGCGCCCGCCTCTTTTGTGTCCGTAACGGAAGTTACACGAGCAGACGCCCCGAACCTGCTCGAGTACAAGTGGGGCGACCACGATACTCGCTGGGAGCTAGAAGCCTTGGATCAGGGCACGCGTCTGACCCTCTGGACGAAGATCGATCGCCGGTACATCGCAATGGGCGCGGCCGGGTGGCACGTTTGCCTCGATGTCCTCGACTTCCTGCTCGATGGCGATCCCATCGGCCGCACGGTCGGCCCCGATGCAATGAAGTTCGAGGGTTGGAAGCGGCTGCATTCGGAATACGCCAAGCAGTTCGGCAAGGATGCTGAATAGTCATGAACGAAACAATGCACAGACCACGCACGCGAGCGATCTTTCGCTGGATTCACCTCGTCCTTGCCATTCCGATACTCGGTTATATTTACAGTCCGTTTGAAGAGATTCCAGATTACGCACCTGCGGCTCGGTTTGTCTTCCTTCCGGCGATTGTTCTCACCGGGCTTTGGATGTGGAAGGGTCACGTTCTCCGACGAATGATCTCGAAGAGATCAGTGGTAACAGGAATCACAGGCAAATAACATGGCAAAAACCGTTTCTAGCGTTAGCTTCAAAGCAAAACTCCATCGCCCATCCGGCGCCGACAAAGGCGCCTCCTGGATGTTTCTCAATCTGCCCCAGGACGC
>JACMJO010000347.1 GCA_014380605.1 Fimbriimonadaceae bacterium
AAATCTAAGGCCGCCTTGGCGGAGTTGCGAGCCGCCAAAACCAGCAAACCGTAGTCGCAGGTCCTTCGCCTTCGCAAAGTTGGAAACGCAGGCTAAAGATCTGCGACTACGGGGGGCTCACTTGACCTGGCCCGGTAAACTGTGGCCTTGATGAAAGTCGCAGTTCTTCCGCTCATGCCTACTCAGGGCACGCCCGCTTACCTTGGCCGCCAGTTCTCGAATTTTGCCAGCGAGCAGATTCGATTGGCCACCGATGCCGAGGTCAACAGCGTGAGCTATCTCACCCAGGTAAGTGAAGAGGACGGGCCCAAGGTTGGCTTTATTAACTTCGCCGAGATGAAGCTTGAGCAAACCCAAATCAAGGAGCTGTTCGAGCAATCCGGCGTCGATGTGCTGGTCGAGGGCAACGTTACCGCGACGGAGAGCGGGTTCGATTTGGACGTCCGTTTTCACCACAACGGAGAAGATCAGGCGCGCCGCACTGAGAATTGGAAAGTCTCTCGAGAAGAGGTCTTTTCGGTCCTGCATCGATTGATCAAGACCGTTTCCGAAGAGGCCGAGATCGAGCTTCCGGAGACCCTGTCGGGGGATGAACTGCCATATGGAACTCAGAATTCCGAGGCTTTCCTTAAGTTCTTCGAAGGGTACGACGCTTTCCACTACGTCCAACAAGCTCAAGGAAGAGTCGTCAGCGAATTTTCCCCGGAGCCAGCCTTCGAGGCATTGGAAGAAGCCATGCGGCTCGATCCCGACTTCTTAGGTCCCTATGAAGTGTTGACGGAGTTAGCCCGGGCCTGCATTTCGGCAAGGATTGGTAACTTCGACATGGTGAACGCCGTGCTACTCAAGGCCCAGGCTGCCGAGCCGGACGAGTTCAAAGCGTTCTTCGTCCAAGGCGAGCTCTTTCAGGCAGTTGAAAATGCGAGCGGAGCATCGGACTCATACGACAAAGCGGTCAACGCCCGTGAACGCGTACACAAGGCCAGGCTCGAAGAAGGCGAGGTCGATGAATCCTACAATGGTGACATGGCGGGTCTGTATGGCCGGCTCGGAATTGCGCAAATGCAGGCTGGAATGCCCGTCAATGCTGAGAGGAATTTCCGCAAAGCGATGGAACTCGAGGGCGACCAGCCACAGAGCGCGGACATGCTCAGCATGGTGCTTCAGCAGACCGGGCGCGAGCACGAAATTGTGCCCCTTTGGCGGGGAATTCTGGACAGGAATCCCCAGAATGCCGAAGCCCACATCAAGTACGCCGTAACCCTGATGCAGACCAATCGGGAAGAGGAAGGAATCGCCGCTTTCGAGCATGCGTTGGAAACGCTGGAGAACAATTCGGTGGTCAAGCGATTCTATGCTCCCCTCCTTGCTAACAAGGGAGACCTCGATCGCGCGATGGACTTCTTTGAGGACGCCCTCGATGAGAGCCCCACCGATGTTCAGTTGCTGATGCAGTACGCCGAGACGCTTAAGATGGCCGATCGGAACTTTGAGATTCCCAAGGTTTTGCGGGACGTTTTGAATTGCAATCCTGATCAGGACACTCGCGCGAACACTCTTGCTTGGCTGATCGAGCTTGAACAACCAAAGCGAGCCGAAACCGTCGACAGTGCTCGTGACAAGATGGAAGCTGGGGACTTCGAGGGAGCCGTCCGAGAGCTGAAGCCACTGAAGAACTGGCTTGCCGACTATTGGAAGATGTGGGCATTACTGAGTTCTGCCCACAACAAACTCGACCAGCCTGAGGAAGCGGAGGATGCGGCTCGAAGGCTTCTCGAACTATTCCCTGGGTGTGAACCTGGTTACGGTGAACTGAACGCCGCGCTTGGCGCCCAGGGCAAGAACGAGGAAGCCTACAACGTCATGGCATATGCGTTCCGAGGCAATCCAAAGTCGCTTGGAATCTTTATCAACCTGGGATTGGCCGCAAAGCGCGCCGGCAAAGACGATGAAGCTCGAAGCATTGCCAAGCAAGTGCGAGAAGCACTTGGTCCGGGCGAACAGGTCGACGAGCTAGAGCCGGTGCTGGCGGAGATTGAGAAGTAGGGGAAGGGAATGAGGGAATCCCTTCTTTCCTTATTCCCTAATTCCCTATTCCCTTGCGTCCTACCTCTCGACTTCGCCCTGCAGTCCTCGTCTTACAACGAGAAACTTGATTCGCTCGGGCTTGAATCGCTCTCGCAGTACGTCCACGGCTTTGTGAACCTTAACGGTTCCGCCACAGTAGAACAGATCCACTGCCGCATAGCCATGCTCGGGCCAGGTGTGGATCGTGTAGTGGGATTCCTGAATGATGACCGCTCCAGAGACGCCGTAAGGCTTGAATTCGTGGAACGATTGAGCGACAACCGTAGCTTCGCTTTCAACGGCGGCATCGTTCATGGCGACGCCAACTGAGGTCTCAAGTTCGAGCGACTTGTTGTCGCAACCAAACAGCTCGATCAGTAGGTGAGAGCCAAGGGACGGCTCCTCGTCTAATCCGAATGGCATACCGGTCTCATCTTTGCCGAGCCAGACTCCAAAGGAATCCGGATCGTCGCACTTGATAAGCGTCCAGCCTTCGTCTCGACTGATTACGGGCGCGGCTACCGCGTTCTTCGTTGTTTCCTTGACGGAGAAGAGTCGCTTAAGCCAGTGGAATCGATTAGTAGCAGTTGGAACTGCGATTGCGGCGCCCAGAGCCGAGATGGTTAGGGCGGAGCTAACAAAGATGAAAGAGTTTGCCAATCACATAGACCTCACATTGAATACCGTGCGCAGACATCCCGTTGGAACGGGGACGCGAGAAACCCGACGAACAGATAAGCCTGACGATGAACTGTTGGGGTGGGTTGCAGATTGGCTGCTTCCGAGTTCGACTCTGTAGTGCGTCTCCCAATTGTTCATTTTCTTTGCCAGGCGAGGATCTCTCCTAAGGTAGAGTTTTCCTACCCAAGCCGCCTCACGGTCAATCCGTGACGCAAGGCGCATGATACCAGACCCCCTTTTTCAAGTCAATGTTTTCCACACTGGGCCTAAGGGGTCTTTATCACTACGAATGTTCGGTCCAATAAGGTTCGATCTTAACGGATTGCGGATAAACGCGCACTACTCAACCTGAATCGTCCCGTCGCTCAGATGGACCACCCGATCCGCCTGCTCCAACATGGACGGGTCATGCGTGACCATCACAAGCGAGCCCTCCCCGCGGTTTTCGTCGAGCAGGTTCACAACCTGAAGCCCGTTTCGATGGTCGAGGGCGGCCGTTGGTTCGTCGGCAAAGATCACTTTTGGACTCCCCAAAAGCGCCCTGGCTACGCACACGCGTTGACGTTCTCCACCGCTTAGTTCATGGGGAAGTCGATGGGATTTATCTTGCAAATCCAGTTTGGTCAACAGGTCGCTCGCCTCTTCCTTTTGCGGCTGGCCGGGCACCGCAAGTAGGACATTCTCCAATGCTGTAAGGTAGCCCAGCAAGTATGGCTGTTGAAACACAAAGCCAAACTCCTTCAGCCGCAAACGGGATCGCTGGTCCTCCGGTAGTTTGGACATGTTTTGGCCCTGGAAGGAAACTTCTCCTTGGGTTGGCGTTTTAAGTCCGGAGAGCAGGTAGAGCAAGGAAGATTTGCCCGATCCAGAAGGACCGAGGATGCCAAGAAACTCCCCGCTTCCAATCACGAGATCGACGGCCCGACACGCAAAAACTTCCTTGCCATGGTCGCTGTATTGCAGACTGGCGGATTTAGCGCAAATCAAACCAGTCTCCTCTCAACCACGCTCACGGGGTCAAACTTTCTGAATCGTCCGATCACTGTTAACGTCGCGATAATTAGTATGGCTGCAGGGATGGGGACTGTGTACGAGAAAGCCGTCGGGTCCAAAGTATTCAAAGCAAACGCCTTTGGGTCCATCAAGATTGACTTCGTTAGTCGCAAAAGCAAATAGGCGCAGACAACCCCAAGAATCCATCCAAATACGATCACGGAAAAGGTCTCACGCAAAACCCTCGCGAGGAGTTGTCTTTTCGTATAGCCCAGGGCTTGTAACAAGCCGAACTCCACCAATCGTTGCGACTGGTAGATGTTGATGAGCATGCCCATCATGATGGTGATGACCAATACGAGGGTTCCGATGATCACATTCAGGATCTTGTAGAGGATTTTGAACATGTCGTCGCTATCCTCTTCGATCTTGTGATAGGCCAAAACCTGCGCACGTTTACCTTCGAACGCTTTAACCGCCCACCGATTCAGCTTGTCTTGGTCCCGAGGCGTCTTTGCGAACACGAGGATGGCATCCACGTCCGGAAAGTGGTTGGTTTTGATGTACTCATAGCTCATCAGCATCAGCCACATATCGGTCTTGGCAATGCCCACGATCTTCACGGGATAAGGGGAATAGGCCTCGTCGTCGCCAGGCTTTAGGAGTTTGTCGCCAAGTTTCAGATTTAGGTTTCGAGCTATCGGCTCGCTGATCATCGCCTCGGGCTTTCCTGCAGCAGGCAGTCTTCCGTTGATACCTCGTACTGACTGCTTGGCCAGCCAATACTGCATATCCTTTTGCTTCAGGCCAAGGGCAGCAAAGGGCCATTTGCCCACGATGCTGGTCACCGTGGTTCCCACTGCCCGCGCAGTGGTCACCCTTTCCAGCGGCACCGGGGGGTCTTTCTTGATCATCTCGATAAGAGCGGGCGTTTGACTAGCGTCGCCGCGTGGAGTGACGCCAAGAACTTGCTTAGAATAGAGATAAATCGTGCGGATGGAGAAGGGAATAGAGTTGATCAGGGACACAATTCCGCAGATCAACAGCACGGCAAGCATAATGACTCCCGTCAAGGGAACAGTCTGCCGAGCATTCCGCAATAGGAAAGTCGCTGCCGCCAAGGGCTTGAGGACAGCTTTCTTGGCTGGAGGCGTGGAGTGGACTTGCACTAGTTGCAGCCTCCCCATGCGACGAAGGAGTAGGGGGAAGGAAGGGTGGGAGTTCCGATCACCACTTCCTTCGGTACCTC
>JACMJO010000348.1 GCA_014380605.1 Fimbriimonadaceae bacterium
GATGTTCGATATTCGCCGAGTTAACCTGCCGATACTCCTGCTGAGCTTTGCCCTATCGATCCTCCTTTGGATGCATGTCAAATCGATTGCCACGGGCATCGAGCCTAAAGGCGGTCCGGCATCATTCAGCGTTGAGCTGGAACTAAGGAAGCAACCTCCAGGCACGGTCGTCGTCGGAGACTTCCCCAAGAATGTCACATTCACCGCTATCGGTCCGATTGAAGAGCAACGCAAGATCGATGGAGGACTCTTGAAGGCTTTCATAGACCTTTCAGAACAACCTTTGGACGGTCGGTACCGGGTTCGCCTGGAGACGACTTCCGATTACCAAGTTCAATGGAGGCCATCAAACCTCCGCTTGCCCATCTCAATTGAGAAGGAAGTGACGAGAAGGGTTAACGTCGTCGTCGAGGCTATCGGCGACTTCAAGCTTCAGGACTATCGTTACGATGGGGCAACCAGCGACCCCGCGACGGTAGCCATTAGCGGAGCGAGCAGTTTGGTCGGCAAGGTCAAACGAGCGCGAGCCTATTTGAATCTGACTTCCCTGGAGAACAACAATACCCAGAAGGCAAAGGTCGAACTGCTCGACGACAAGGATGCTCCCGTGACGAATGTTTCGATGAGTACGGATACGGTGACCGTCCGAGCGTTCATCGCTCCCCGGCCCCCTAGACGCTCGTTGCTCATTCAGCCCGTGTGGAGCGGCACCCCAGAGTTTGGAACGACGATTACTGACTACGAATTCACACCTGCCCAAGTAAACGTTGATGGACCCGCGGAGCTACTCGCAAATCTCTCAGTGATCAGTACCAAGCCGATCAATATCGATGGAATCAACCAGACTGCTACCATTCCGATTGAGCTTGATCTTCCCCAAGGGGTTCGGCTCTCGAAGCCGGAAATCATCACCATCAAGGTGTTTGTCAAGAGTTCAGGGAGCCCGCAAACGACGTCAGGCGGCCCATGACGGAAATCCGTCCAATACATGAGCACGAGGGTTTCAGTTTTTTAAAACTCCTTTGCGAGATATTTGAGCTAGATTACGATCGCGCGAGCGGGATTTTCTTCAACGAGCCAATGTTCGATTTGCGGCGCAAGTGGGGCATGTTCATCGATGGCGAGCTAGTCTCGATCCTAACGACGGTTCCATTGGAGTTTGGATGGGGTCGGTCGATTGGCATTGCAGGAGTCGCTACCCGTGTGGACCGCCAACGTGAAGGACTCGCCACCGTCCTTCTGAACCATGTTCTCAAAGAGTCGGAGCGCCAGGGCGAATCTACGGCGTGGCTGTTTGCCCGGGAGAAGGGTTTGTATTCTCGATGCGGCTTTGAGGTCGTAGACGACGTAATTCGCGCTCCGTTTGATAGCGAACCTGACGACCGCCTTACCGGCATGCTGTCCTTTGACGAGATTTGCGGGATCTACGATCACTGGGCGCTTCAAAACCCGGCGAGGTTAAGGCGCGACGACCGGCGTTGGAAGTATTGGAAATGGAACTTGCGGGTATGCACTCCCTTCGAAGGCGGCTATCTCTGCCATGAGGGAAAGCTCCTCAGAGAATGCGTGGTGCTGAACCGCAAGTTGCCCTGGAGGACGCTTCCAGAATCGGAATGGATGGGCCTGAAGAGCCTTGCCGCAAAGCTCGGCTTACCTCTTGGCGAAACGGTGAGCGAACTCTATCTGATGGGAAGAAATGCTCCCGGAATCCCCGAGATGTTCATGACCGACCAGTTCTGAGAGTTCAGGTTGGCTTAATACACGAAACAAAGAAACGGTGTAATCGTATTACAACCATGAGGATTTTGCGGTGGATTTCTTACTCAGCGGCAGTGTTGGCGCTGGCGGGATGCGGGGGAGGAGGCGGGGGCGCCGGATCAGGCCCTCGAACTGCCGAAGTATCGGGCATCGTTACGGACTTTAACGGCGACGTCGTTCGTGGCGCCAGAGTCTGGATCAACGAATTCGGCGAGACGGATACGAACTCGGCCGGCACCTACATCCTTGACCACATTGCTGAGGGCGATTGGAAGATCAGGTCCGAAATCGAGAAGGACGGCATCGTCTACAAGGGCGAGAACGTTGCCCGTGTTTTTGAAGGAGAACGTTCGAAAAGCGTGAACGTCACCCTCATTCGAGAGAACCAACAAGCCAGGGTGTTTGGCACAGTCATCGACAACCAGGGATTCGCCGTTCAAGGAGCCCGAGTCTTTGCAATCGCAACGAATGATGGCGGCGTGTACAGCAGTACCTATGAGATTACCGACTCCAATGGACGATTCGACCTCGATAGCCTTGTAGGCGGTGTGGACTATAAGATCAACGCAAGCGCAGTCGGATACAACTCCGATGTGGATGTGGTGAACGTATCGGCGGGCAACGATGAAGAACTCATCTTGACGTTGAAAAACGCAACCGATCCTCTGCTTCCCGCACCGACCGGCCTTGTAGGCGTGGCCTGGACCTCGCCCAGTGAAGCAACGAGATCGGCGCAGGCTCGATCCGCGGTCGATAACATCAAACGTTTGTTCGATCCCCGAACGCCTAAGAGGACCGTTACGCGAGATACGGTCAACGGCAACTGGATTGAAACCGACCTGTTCTGGGACGCTTATCCCGACAACGACTCGCACATCGGATATGGGATTTACCGTCGCCTTGGAACGAGCGGGCAATACACGGCCATCGATTTCCTTCGAGACCCCGAAGCCGAGATATATGCGGATGCCGATCAGGACCTGCAAGAACTGGAAAGCTGGGGCTACTTGATCACCGCGCTTAACACCAATTACCCCGACACAGGCAACAGCGAAAGCGATCCGTCGAACGCAATAACTGTCGAGACCCTTGGCGACCTGTTCACGAACAGCGTCCTTCAAGGTCCTCTAAGATTCCGATGGGATTCGGGCTCAGGGGCGGACGAGTTCGTTGTGTACCTGTTCGACGAGTACCCAGGCGTTGGTGTGGACTCCATCTGGAACAACTCGGCAAGTCCAGCAACGGGAACTCAGCTAACCTACACCGGGCCAAGTCTGCAAAACGGGCAACGGTACTACTATGTGGTGCTCGGGCTGGCGAACGGCCAAGGAAGTCGAACCATCAGTCGCGTAGACGAGTTCATCGCGAACTAACGAGACGGACCAGTCCGTCTATGGTTCAAATACATCCATTAACGGCCCCAGTTCGCAGCTAGAGGGGCCGTTCTTTTTTCGTCCAAATAACTGTATAAAGAACTCAAGCGGCCCAAGGCCGCACAAGGCGGATACTTTGAGGCTGTTTTCTAAGTTTATTGTTTTTTTGGTGGGAGCATGTTCGCTCGCAAATGGGCAAACCATCGACGTCGAGGTTGGCCAGACTCGATCCGTAGGCGACGCAATGTCGCTGGCGGATCAAGCGGTTTGGAAACTCAATGCAAGCCTTGCCAAACTATCCTGGTCTCAGCGCCAAACTCTGATCAGGGCGGGGAGATACCGTCTTCAGGACCCAATCACCTTCCCGACCACCGTTTGGCTGACTGCAAATGGCCAACGGCTGGCTGCGCCAACCCGATCGAGAGGAAGGGCATCTGCGCCACTTACCCTCGTTTTTGATACATCAGGGCCGCTTTCATACGACGTTGCCTATCGAAACTTCCTTCAGCAAGTCTTTACAACTACC
>JACMJO010000349.1 GCA_014380605.1 Fimbriimonadaceae bacterium
CCCATCCGGATTCATCGCTCCAATCTCCTTCATCGTGATCTCATGGTTCCGTTTGACGACTACTTCAGCCCCGCATTGGCCCAGATACTGGACCAAGTTATAGGTGAAGGAATCAAAATTGTCGATGACCAGGATCACGGCTGTATTCTGGCACGCTGGGTAGATTGAAGAGAGATATGACGTTCCTGGTGGTGATCCCCACAATTCGACAGCCGTATCCGGGGTTTGACGAGGTGATGAGGCGAATCGAGGCTTCCTTCACTTTGCCCACCGAGTTTCACGTCATCGATGGAAAGTCTGGCAAGGCACAAACCTTGAACAAGGCTCTCTTAGAGCTTTTGCCATCGTCGCAAGCGGAGGTCTATGTCACCATGGATGACGACTTTGTACCGTCAGAAGGTTGGCAGAATAAAGTCTCGGCCGCTTTTGAATCAAGGTCCGATTATGGGGCGCTCGGCCTTTGGCTTGGCGAAGATCAAGAGATGCTCAACTACGTTGGATACACCCATATCGACAAGCCAGTGCGCGCAAACGGGCTCGTGCTCCATCGGGTTAGGCCTGGGCATCATGTGGTGGGTTGCAATGTTGCCATGAGGCGGCAAGTTGCCATGGACGTTGGCCCTACGCCTGAATCAACTGAGAAGTATCAGTTTTGGGAGGACGGTTGGCGCGGGCGACGGGTGACCAAGCTAGGGTTCGAGCAGGGCTTCGTCGAGGCAGGTCCCGTCGAGTTTGTACGCTGGCAAGACACCAAGGAGTATCAAGAAATGCGGATTCGAGACATCGAGTCCGCTCAGGGCAAAGTGGCGGCATTCATGAAGCAAGGCGGGGTCGCGCCTTCATTTTGGGCAAGAGCAAAGGGCAAACTATCACGGATACTGGGGAGGAGTTGAGCTTGGACTTCCAAATACTCCTGTACTACTGTTTCGTCGACATTCCAGACCCTGAGGATATCGCCGCCGAGCAACGGGCATGGTGCGAAGAACTTGGCCTTCGCGGACGAGTCATTGTGGCCGCCGAGGGCATCAACGGCACGGTTTCCGGGTCACATGAAGCGGCTGATGCCTATATGGAGAAGATGAGGGAGCACGCCCTCTTTGCTCCGACTGAATTCAAGATCGACGATCACGATCGCCATGCCTTCAAGCGGCTCTCAGTCAAAGTTCGATCCGAAATCGTTACCCTCGGTCTTCTGGTCGACACGGTTGCTCACACGGGAAAGCACCTTGCGCCAGCCGAGTTCAAAGCGAAAATGGCTGATCCAGATGCCCTGATTCTGGACATACGGAATGACTACGAGTTTGCCATGGGACGCTTTAAGGGCGCGGTGAGACCGCCGGTGGAATCGTTCCGAGAGTTTCCTGGCTGGATTCGGGATAACTTCACCGACGCCAAACATAAGCCGATTCTCACATATTGCACAGGCGGCATTCGGTGTGAAAAGCTCACAGCTTTCCTCAAGGAAGAAGGCTTCGAGGATGTTTACCAACTGCATGGCGGCATTGTCGCCTACGCAAAGGACCCGGGCGTTCAAGGCGAGGGTTTCGAGGGTGACTGCTTCATGTTCGACGATCGGATGTCGGTCCCGGTTGGGCCCCCGGTTAGCCATTGCGAGAAGTGCGGAAGGTTGAGTGCTCGCTACGTCAACTGCTCGAACGTAGACTGCAATAAGCTCTATTTCCTTTGTGAAACATGCGAAGCCGCCAAGGGATTGTCATGCTCCGATGCCTGCCACAACGTAGTTCGATCAAGAGAACAAAATGCCCGTCTCTCTCCGGATCTTCGGTCGGAGGCTGCCCGGCTGCGCAAACAGCGACACCGGGCCAAAAGGCGATTGGCCCTCCAATCGACCCATGTCCGTAATACAATAGGGCCGTGAATTCGCCGCAGTCAAAGCTCGATGACGCTGGTCTGAATGAAGTCGTCAGACGCGCTCAAGAGATCCAAGATCAAACCCAGCTTATGCTGGAGCCTAACCCAGACCTTGAGCAGTATGTGAAGGCGGCTGAAGAGGCGGGAATCCATCGCGACGCTACCATGCAGGCGCTTCGGGAGAGGCTCAGCTTTCCCATTGAGATGTTTAAGGCGGGCGAGTATGTCTTCGCTAAGTCGGCGGACGGGTTCTTCTACGTCGCCATGCTCCACTCCATCGATGGACGCAAAGCGAACGTCGAGTTCTTGACGGGGACAGAGCATTTTTGCGACGCGGGAGACTTGAGGCTCTTTTCCCTGACGCCCGGGCAGAAGGTCTCCTATTTTTCCAAGAGCGCAGGCATGTGGCGGGAAGGGCGGCTCACCAAATTTAGACGCGAGAAGCAACAGGTAACTGTAACAAGTTGGGGCGAAAGCGAAACCGTCGCCTTGGAGAAGGTGCGCTTGCCGAAAGAGGTCACACCGATACCCATGTCCGATCGAGCCCGGATGTGGGCAATCGGCGTTGCGTCCGCCCTTGGGGGCGGTGTCGTGGGGGCGATTTTGATGAAGCTGCTGACTCGGAGCTAATACCGCGTTTCTCAGTTAGGTAGGTCCGGCAATAAATCGCGGAGTATCCCAGACATCTGCATGTGCGTGCCCTACTGTTCAACGCCATAATCTAGCGTGAACCTAGTTGCGAAGGTTTTGAGACGCGTTCGGCGCACGATCAAATTCCGGCAAGCGGGCGCAGATAGCTTTCTGCCCAATGTATGCGGAGTGATTCATGTCGGTGCGAGCACTGGCCAAGAGCGGTACTTGTACCAAGAGCTGGGCCTCCTTGTGGTGTGGATCGAGCCTCTTCCCAAGGCGTTTCAGCAGCTTCAAGCAAATATTGAGGAGTTTCCGCGACAAGTAGCAATCAACGACTTAGTGTCAAACGCGGACGACGTTGAATACGACTTTTATCTGGCGAGCAATGGCGGGGCATCGTCGTCCATCCTGCCTATGTCAAAGCACCTAGACATGTTTCCCGAGGTGACCATTGAGTCAACTCTCAAGATAGTTGGCTACACTCTTCCGACGATTCTTGATCGAGAGCACGTCGATCTCAAGAAATTTGATGCCTTGGTCTTAGACACCCAAGGATCAGAGTTGCTTGTATTGAATGGAGCTGCTTCCATCCTGCCTTTCTTCAAATTCATCAAGGTCGAGGCCGCCGATTTTGAAGCATATGAAGGGTGTGCGCAGGTGAAAGACATCGTGGAATTTATGCAAACACACGGATTCCGAGAAATCGGACGATATGAGTATGCGAAGGACGCTCAGATAGGAACCTATTACGACTTAATTTTCATCCGAAGATAGGGCCTGAAGATACCGACCTACACTAGTACTTCGCTTCTACGCTCGGCAACGCGTCGCTCGCTGTGATCCAGGATCTTCTTCCTGAAGCGCAACTGCTTGGGAGTGGCCTCGAGCAACTCATCGTCTCGCAGCCAGGCAAGGGCTTGTTCCAGGGAGAATTCCTTGTGGGGGTCTAGAGTTGCGGTTTGCTCGGCGTTGGCAGACCGGATGTTATTGGCCGCCTTTTCCTTAGTAGCATTGACTACCATGTCCTCGTCTCTGGAGCAAGCGCCGACGATCATTCCTCCATACATTTCAGTTCCGGTTGGGTAGAACAAAGTGCCACGCTGCATCACGTCTTCATAGGCGTATCGCGTCAGCTTGCCCGGATCTTTGTTGATGAGCGAACCTTGGGTGCGACTCTCGATCTCTCCTCTATATTCCTTGTAGCCATCGAACAATGCGGAGATAAGGCCCAGGCCCCTGGTCATCGTTAGAAAGTTTGATCGGAAGCCGATGAGGCCCC
>JACMJO010000350.1 GCA_014380605.1 Fimbriimonadaceae bacterium
GACGGATCATAGGGGCCGGGTGGGATTTCTGTTTGATGGCCTCATTCTCTGCCGGCAGCCCAAACGCGTCGAACCCCATCGGATGCAACACGTTGTAGCCCTGCATGTATTTCATGCGGCATAGAACATCGGTTGGGACGTAATTTCGGCAGTGCCCCACGCTAAGACCCGCTCCCGATGGGAAAGGGAAGAAGTCCGCCCCGTAGAACTTGGGGCGGTCGGAATCCTCGCGGGTCTTAAAAAGGTCGGCGTCCTTCCACTTCTTCTGCCACTTGGCCTCAAAGGTGGAGGGCTCGTATCGGTCTGCCATTTCCTATTTTAGCTTGGCGGGGAATGGCCTGTGAGGCTTAGTTCGGGTTAGTGAGGGGTTGTTCGGTGGATCTCTCTTACAAAACCGAACCAACCCAAACGAATCCTGACCTCAGAAACCTAAACCTTCTTGCCCTTCAGCATCTTGTCGACCTTCGAGGTCCATACTTTCGGGCCACCCTCATCGTATCCGTACTGCCAGAGCACTTGGCCCTTGGAGCCTAGGAAGAGAATAGTTGGGTAGCCCTGTATCTTGTATTTGGCGGCGAGACCTTCGTTCTGATTCTTGATCGCGGCCGACTGTGGGGTGCGGCGGGGGTAATCCAGTTCCAGTAGGATGACGTTCTTCTTGGCCCAAGCCGCGAAATCAGGCTTGGTGAAGACTTCCTTCTTCAGCCTAATACACCAACCGCACCAGTCGCTGCCCGTGAAGTCGGCGAGAATCGGCTTGCCCGTTTTCTTGGACATAGCGAGCGCCGCACCGTAGTCGGTCATCCATTCGCCGGCGAACGCAGATACGGCCAGACCTGCCGCTAGAACGGGTGCAATCAGAAATCGAAGTGCCTTCATAGTTGTAGTTTAAATGATCGGAAGGGGAATTAGGTTCCTAGCTGCGGGAAAAGGGACCAGGGACTGAGGGACAAAGCTTTGGCTAGACAGTCGCGGAGTTGTAACTCGTTATTCCCTCATTCCCTCTGTCCCTCGATCCTCTGGTCCCGACAAGCTATACTCAGAACAATGGCCTGGGAAGCGGACGACCGCCTAAAAGAAGAGTGTGGAGTCTTAGGAGTCTATACCCCTGGGCAAGATGCCGCACCCGTCGCCTTCTTTGGCCTCTTCGCGCTTCAACATCGCGGCCAAGAGTCTGCCGGAATCGCCGTGTCCGATGGCTCAATGGTTCGAATGCATAAGGGCATGGGCCTGGTCAACCAAGTCTTCGCGGAGCAAACAACCATCCAGGGCCTCCCCGGCGAGATGGCTGTGGGCCACACCAGATATTCCACCACTGGCGCGTCCGTCCTCCGAAACGCCCAGCCCGTCTATTGCCAAAGCCTGGTAGGAGACATCGCCGTCGCCCATAACGGAAACCTCATCAACGCCAAAGAGCTTCGCGAAGAGATGCAAGCCGAGGGCGAGACATTCGATTCCACCTCCGACTCCGAAACCCTTGCCCGAATAATCGTCCGCAACCTGCCCGAAGGTGTCGAGAAGGCCGTGGGCGAAGTCATGCGCCGGTGCAAGGGCGCCTACAGCGTTACTGTCCTCACCCCCAAGCTCCTATTCGGTTTCCGCGACCCTTGGGGAGTCCGACCCTTGTCCGCCGGCCGCCGAGGCGATGGGTACATGATCGCCAGCGAATCCTGCGCCTTCGAGCATGTCGGAGGGAAGGCCGACCGGGAAGTGATGCCGGGCGAGTGCGTGGTAGTCGACAAGGACGGCATGCGCTTCTTTCAAGCCGCCGCCGAACCGCACCATTCCATGTGCCTGTTCGAGTTCATCTACTTCGCCCGCCCAGATAGCAAGATGTACGGCACGACGCTCTACACCGCCCGCGAGCGGATGGGCGCAAAGCTGGCGTTGGAGCATCCGGTCGAGGCGGACATCGTGGTCCCCGTGCCCGATAGCGGAATCCCAGCCGCCCTGGGCTATAGCAAGCAGACCGGCATTCCCTACCGCGAGGGCATGATCAAGAGCCGCTATATCCATCGCACCTTCATCCAGCCCGACCAGTCCATGCGCGAGATGGGCGTCCGTATGAAGCTCACGCCGCTGGAAGATCACATCCGCGGGCAAAGGGTCATCCTCGTCGACGATTCCATTGTCCGGGGCACCACCACCAAGCAGATCGTCAAGCTCATGTTCGAAGCGGGAGCCACCGAGGTCCATGTACGCATCACCGCACCTCCGATCAAGTTTCCTTGCTTCTATGGCATCGACATGGCCAGCAAGGGTGAACTTGCCGCCGCCGTCATGTCTATCGAAGAGCTTTCCAGTTATCTGGGCGCATCCTCGCTGGGATACCTCAGCATTCAGGGTGCGGTCGATGCGGTAGGGAAGACCAAGGATCATTTCTGCTTGGCCTGCTTCAATGGCGACTATCCCATTCCAGTCTCCATGGACCAAAAGAAGCATGCCTTCGATGAGCCACCGGATGTTGGGCATCTTGCGGGAGTTGCTAGCGGCCAACTTCGGCTTATAGAAGATTAGCGGCCCAGGAGTTTGAACCTAACTGTCCTCAATTCGGCTCAAAACGGCTACACTATAAGTTGAGCCTGATCGGGATGAAGCCCTGATCGCAAAACCTATGGCTAATAATCTTAAATCAACAACGAAGCTGGTCGAGATCGAGACTGGCAAAGAGTGGAAAGTCGAGCGACGAACCCGCGGCAAGGACGGAGAAAGGAGCGATAGCGGCAGACCTCTCCAAACGTGGATCATTATTCTTGCCAACCCTATGGGTCACAAGCAGTTCGTTCCGGAAGAGCGAATCTGGACGTTGTTCCGACCGTTCGAACAAGAAGCAAAAGAGGACTCCTCCCAGAAAGAAGTCCCCGAAGCTACTGCTGAACCGGTTTAGTAGTTAGCCCTCTACCAAGCGTTTCGGTCGATGCGCCTGTCTCAGGATTGATGAGACGGACGCCTCCCGTGTCGTAAACCCACGGCGTCTGAGCCAACAACTTGAGCGCCTTGCCAAATGGCATGACATGGAATCGGTCGGGCCACAGCTTTTCGATATGCTCCTCAATCTTTCTCGCATGCCTCGAAGGGGCATGGGGGAACAGGTGGTGCGCTACGTGAGCGCCGAACCTACAGTGCATGATGTCTACCCAAGCAAGCCACTTAGGCCACGTCACTGAAAGTGATGAGGCGAGGACGTCGTTTTCATCGGCCAATGGATTCAGGAAGTGATTTGTCGAGATGTAGGAGATGACGATCGCATTGCCAATCAGCAATGGCAGAACGTATCCTAACAGCAGGATCTCCCAACCCAATAGCGCGGTCACGGTGATCCACACTGCCTTCGGAAGAATGAACTGGAACAGGATAACGGCTTTGTCGCGCTTCGAACTCTTGGGGTCCTTCAGATAGGACAGGATCATCGTAATATTGTGCTGGGTCATCATTAAGCTAAAGAAGCTGAAGATAACGAAATTCCTCGCCTTCGGCGACATCCGATATAGCCATTTCAAGACAGGGTTCTCCTGATACTCGGATATTAAGAAAAGCCGGTCTGGGTCCAGTTCGGCGCTTTGCGTGTGGCCGTGGTGACTAGAGTTGTGCCAACGATTCCATAAGTAAGGGCCAATCCCGTACGGAGAAAAGGCGATGCCGGCAAGCAAGTGTCGGAGCTTCTTATTCTTAATGGCACCGCCATGGCAAATCTCGTGTCCAATGAATCCAAGGCACCCTACGCTGTGCCCGATCGCGAGGCCAAGAAATGGAGCCAGCCACCACCGGAAGTACGCCGACATCAGCCAGAGCGCTCCGGAAATGACGATCGCATGGAACGCAAACCAAATCAGATGATGGTTATCGGGCTTTAGATAGTGTTCCGGAAGTTCTCGGCGAAGGATTTGGCGATAGCGTGGGTACGCCTCGGCAGGAGACAGGTTATTCATCATGGGATTCGAAAAGGGTGCGTCGCAACCGTGGACGTTTGACGGGCGTCCGGCGATCATATCTGCTCCCTAGACACTATAGACGAGGAGTCGATCCAAATCGGTGGAGGTTGCAGGAAACATAACATTTCCTACGTGACTTGTCCCGGTAAGTGCGAGAGAAAACCAAACTCGGGACTCCGAAAAGCGTATAACCTCAACGATGAAGCGATTTGCCGCCACTGTCTACCTCACCGTTCTCGGCATTGGCGTGTGTGTGTTTGTTGCCGAGGCTCGCCCAGCCTATGCGCGGAAAGAGAACAAAGACTGCGGTTTTTGCCACGTGCGTTCCGGAGGTGGGGGTGAGCGAGGGTTTAGGGGTCAGTTTTTTGGAGCCAACGGCCTGAGTTTTGGAAGCTTCGACGAAAAGCGGGAGGCGACGATCGCCGGCCTTTCAAGCGGCGCGGAAGGCCGCAACTCCATCCCGACGATTTCGTACAGCGGGAATATCACTGGCCCGGCATCGCAACAAATCCAACTGGCGTCGCTCCGGGGACCCGTGATCCTTTTGTTCCTGGGCAAGTCTGACGAACCCTCAAAGGCGGCGGTCAAATCGTTCGCCGCGCTTGCGAAGGCTTATGGCACTCAAGCGACCCTGCTCGGCGTAGCGCTGACGGAGGACGCAGTGAATTTGACCGAAGAACTTGGTGGCGTATTGCGGGTCTATCCCGATCCTGACTCGGCAGCGATCAAGAAGTTCTCGGCGAAGCAAGCTTTGGACATCGCGGTGGTTGCGAGGCTGGGAGATCCTCTCAAGACTTTCGAAGGATTTTCCAGGGCCAATATCGATGCGGCTACCAAACTCATTGCAGTATCGCAAAGCACTCCGATACCTACCTTTGAGCTCACTCAAGTACCGGAAAAGAGTCTAAGGGGACCCAAGCTTTCAGTTGGCGGCTAACCTCATACTCGAAGCACAAACATGCGAAAGATCGTACTGATCTTGCCTGGCTGGCTGGGTGAGGAGAATGAGGATTCTGTCTTGAGGCAAAACCTGCCCGGCATTTCGCGCTTGGCCGAACTTGGCGAGTTATCCAAGTTGACGCCGCCACCCCAAACGGAAACTCCGGAAGCATTGGTTTTGGGAATGGCGCCGAACCTCGTGAATTTGGCCCAGGGGCCCTTGACCATTGCCGCCCTTGGGGCCGACCCACCTGAGAAATCGACCCACTTTCACCTATCGCCGATAGCCCTAATGGATAACGTCCTCCACGAGCATGCACTCGATCTTCCGCCTGAGCAAGTGGACTTCGTCATGGAGAGGGCCAAGAACCTGAACACACGCAACCTAACCATCGTGGTGGGCGAGGGCACTGACCACGGGCTGGTTTGGGAGGGGTTGGGCGATCTCGGAACGACAAATCCGCATGATGCGAACGGCAAGACCTACCTTCAGAGCCTTCCTCAGGGTGACAATGAACCAGCTCTGAGGCGGTTCATCGATGACTCGGTGAACATCCTTAGCGAGTTGGAGCTTAACGCCGAGCGTATCGACCAGGGGCTCCTTCCAATCAACGTTCTCTGGCCCTGGGGTCAAGGCGTCCGCCACCGGGTCCCCAACTTGGCTCTCCAACGAGGCGAGCCGGTCGAGGTTGTCAGTCCTTCACTGCGGCTCGCTGGGTTGACTCGATTAGCCGGGTATCGCCATGCTCCACGCAATCTTATAGACCGTGGCCTCAACGCAAACTGGCAGACACTGGCCAAAAAGTTGCTAGGCGGATCGACCACCGTGATTTGGTGTCCAGTTTTCCAAGAGCTCCGGGAAAAGGACCAACTGGAAGAAGCATCCTGGCTGAGCAAGGAGATCGATGAAATGTTCGTCGACCCGATATTGGCCAGCGCCCGCGAGCTATCCACGAGGTTCGCCATCCTGTCGCCAAGCCAAGCCGGCAACGGGTTATCCGCACTCTACGAGACAAAGATGAATGGATCGAACGTGATTCCATTCGATGAGCGGGCCCTTGAAGAACGGTTGGCTGGCCGACAGCTCCATGAGTTCGTCGATGCCTTTCTAAGCCCGTGAGCCTGCGGTACCCTGGGCACATGCGACGGATATGGACTGTTGGCGCATTGATGCATTTGACCCTCTCCGCATTTGCCCAACTGACGCCGCCAGAGCGCCAGGGACTAGCCGACGCGCTCTTCCTATCGAACCTTGAGATAGGCAATCTCACGGCCCAACGATCCACCACTGGGCCCATGTGGGCAAGAACAGCCATCGACGATCCGCTCATGGGCCAAGAGCAATTGACGGCCCTGCAAACACTCGCCGGTCAGCGAAACCTGCCTCAACTCCTTGCCCATGTTCGGACTAAGGTCGTTGCCGACTCAGACTCTGCCGTTCCTGCCAAGGGTTCCGAAATTGAAATCCCGGGCGAAGTACCCGAATCACTCAGGCCATCCTTGCAAAGGCTGATCGAGGCCCTTCGCCAGTCGAACGAGCTGGTCCGTCTCGCTCTTCAGAAGCTCACATCCGTGGAGCGGCGAACCCTCATCGAGGCGTTGCCGCGTCAAGCCGTGGGTAATGCGCCGATAAAGTTCGACTTTGTCCGACAACCCATGCCGGAAAACCAGATCGTTCTGGATCTGGTCTCCCGAATTGACCTGGCTTCGCTAAGAACCGCCGGGCAACACCTCGCCCAAGCCGTCCAAGAAGAGATTCCAAAACTGCGAGAAGCCGCCAAAACGGCGGGCCTGGCTGGAATTGCCAAGCTAAACATTCAAGGGTTCGTCGTCGAGCTAGGCGGACCGGGCGACGACAGCCATTCCGATACCGACGCCGTCCTCTGTATCGACTTGGGCGGCAACGATCGCTATTCGGGCCGCTATGGGGCCGGCGTCGGATACTCGGGCGTATTGATCGACCTTGGCGGCGACGACACATACGAGTCCCCAGACCTGTCGATTGGGGCTGGGGTTTTGGGTGTAGGAATTGCCTACGACCTTGGGGGCGACGACCGGTTCAAAGGCAAGTCCATCTGTTTCGGCTCAGGAATTTGCGGTGTTGGGGCTCTTCTGAAAGAAGGCGGCGATGACGACTATCGCGCCATGTCCATGAGCCAAGGTTTCTCATTTCACGGAATCGGCTTGCTACTAGACACCAAAGGCGACGATCAGTATCGCGTCGGACTACTGGGCCAGGGTTCTGCGAAGGCTAATGGGCTTGGCTGGCTGATCGATAAGGATGGCAACGATGGTTACCGCTCCGGCGGCATCTTGGAAAGCGCTTACTTTGAAGGACTCACCGTTTCCACCAGTCAGGGCGCAGGCGATGGCCCGGGCGCCGTAGGCATTCTAAGCGAGTTGACAGGACTCGAAACTTACAACGGGGGAATGTATGCCCAGGGAAGTGGTCGGAGGGGAGGGATCGGTGCGCTCCTCGACCAGAAAGGAAACGACGCCTACACGGCAGATCGAGATGCCCAAGCCAGCGGAGCCCAGCAAGGCGCAGGATTTCTGTGGGACGCTTCCGGCGACGATCTCTACACCCTCAGATCCGGAAACGGACACGGTTTCGGCCATGACCACGGCGTCGGCTTCCACTTGGATTCATCGGGCAACGACCTCTATGCCGCCCATGACTCCCGCCCGGCGACCGCGTCCGCCAACGGTCTAGCGATATTCATCGATGTATCAGGCGATGATCGCTATCAGGGTCCCCCAGGTATCGGGGAAATTGCCCGTGGGGGCGGTTCGATAGGCGTCTTCGCCGACTTGTCGGGCCGAGATCAATATGCGGAGGGACTCGCCGACGGCAGAGCCAGGGCCGAGCCTTCATGGGGAAGCGCACTGGACATCGCGGGGGTTGGCCCGAGGATCGAGATTCCCGATGCGCCCAAGCCAGGTTCAAAACCCCTGCCCGACGATGCCTCTATGGAGTCGATCTTCCGTCGGGCAATCAACGACGACCGAGTCGCCATCGACGAACTCACCGCAATTGGGGAGCCCGCGTTGCGCTGGATCCTGGCCAAAGAGCTATCCGACTCCGATCCCTCAGTGGTTTCATTGGCAGTTTGGTTGGCAACCGTGCTTGGAGAGTCGGCGGAATCGGTGTGCGTTGCCGCCATCGACCTATCAAAGGAGGACCAGGCCCGGGCCGCGATTCAGATTTGCCAAGACACTGGGTTCCGAACGGCGTCCCCCAAAATCCTTGCCGCGCTTGAGATTCCCAGCCTGACAAACGCCGCGGTTAGGGCCTGTGGAGTTCTTGGATTGGCGGAATCCGTTCCGAAGCTGATGGCCCTGAGCGATTCAAGCAACCCTCAAACGAAGCGGCTCTCGATTCTCGCTCTTGGGCAAATCGGGGACGAACGTTCCCTCGCCGTCTTGGAGCCTCAATTAGATTCGTCCGACCCAAATTTCCGTCGGGCCGCGATCGAAGTCTTCGTCAAGTTTCCAGCTAGAGCGCTAGCCAAAGCGAAGTCGATGGTTACGTCTTCCGTCGAAAAGACGGCGCGAACCGGCATCGAACTACTTGCGGCAATAGTTGGCGATGAGGCCCTCCAAGAAGTAGGGAAGGGATTGCGAGACCCAAGACGCGGGGTCGTAATCCAGTCTCTTCTGGCGCTTGACGGCCGAGTTCCAAAGGAGTTCCGACCTCTGCTGATAAACCTCCGAAAGTCTCCCGACCCATTAGTCTCAGCGGTCGCGCTTCGAATCGATCAAGGCAGATAGTATCCATCCAAAGATGGATAGGAATTTATCGCCGCTTACCCGTACGATGTTGATCAGTTAGGGCGTACGGCGGCGGCAACTGCGGCGCGATTAGGCAATCCGGATTTTTCGAGGATTCGATGAACATGGTCTTTGGTAGTAAGCAACGTGATTCCCAGCTTGACAGCAATCTCTTTGTTGCTCAGGCCCAAAGCAATCAGCTTCGCAACCTCGATTTCTCGGGCTGTCAACTCGAAAAGCGGTTCGCCAACCGTCGGTTCAGCATGAAGAACCACCATTGGATAGCCCAAGTCGGGAACTGTCCGATAGTCTATGGTGATATTTCCAATAGATCGACTCTCATCGGCCAATTCTGCCAGGCGGTCCAATGGCAGGCCATACCCGGTACTTGGTTGCGCGCCCGAGATCAACTCGCGAAGGCGTCGCAACCGTTCCGGGTCGATTCTTTCCGGTTGACGGGCCATAGGGATCAAATTATGACAAGTATAAGAAGGAGCAATTAATGCCAGTTAGCCAACAGGAGCGAGATGTCGTCCAGGGAATGTTCGACGCCATGCAGATGGGGTTGGATGGGGAATCGAAAATGATGGCCCTCTTTGCCGAGGGCGCAACGATGACCGAGCCGTTCGACGGGACCCCTCAGACCAGTTCAGGGCGCGATGCTATTCGGCAGCGATTTATCGCCATCTGGTCCGAAGACGGACCCCACGATTTGCAGGTCACGGTGGACCAGATCGACGCATCGGATGGCAAGTTGCGGGTCGAATGGACATGCCGTTCATCCGCGTTTGTTACTCCTATGGTGGGAATAGACCACTTTACGGTTCGCGATGGTCTTATTCACGAACTAGTCATGGAGGTCGTTACTTGGCCAGAGTTTGTTGGAGGAGGTTCTCATGCGTAAGCTATCTACAGTTCTTTTAATGGTTGGTGCTGCATTGTCGGTTGCTGGAAGTTCGCAAAAAACCAAGGTCGAAGATCTCAATTGGATGGCAGGAGCCTGGAGTTGCCCCATGTGGGGTGGGACATTTGAAGAGTATTGGACCCCGGTCGCGGGAGAAACCATGCAAGGATGCGGACGCTTGGTAGCAAACGGCAAAACGAGCTTCATGGAATTCATGTCGATAGAGTCGGATGCTTCGGGCATCACGATGTACATGATGCTCAATGCACCAAGCAAGGGTGAAAAGAAGCCTGTTCCTTTCAAACTTGCCTCCTACAATGGCAAGTCAGCGATCTTTGAGAATGCGAAGAACGATTTTCCTTCGAAGATCGTGTACGTCAAAGATGGAACTGGGATGTCCTGTTACATCGAAGGAATGCAAAACGGCAAGAAGTCCAAAGAGGACTTCGCGTTCAAACGCATGGCGATGGGCGGCTAGTTCGTCCTGATATCCCGAAGCCACTTGGCGTGGCCGTCCAGAAATAGACGGTTACGCCCTCCGGCATGGACGGCTTTCCCTCGAACCTCAGGTGGGGTCGTCGGAATCGTACGAGGAAAGTAAGGGTCGACGGCTAGTTCAATGTCCGCAACCCCGTCAGGTCGGCCCGCCTGTGGATTGTTCGCGGCTTGGAGGTCGGCTACTGCCTGGTCATCCGTCTTGCCCCACAGGTTATCGAGCGCAATGGGATCATCGGGGCGGTCGAATCGCCAAAGCCAGTAGGTAGATAGTTTGGCATCTGGGAAGGGCGATACGGCTTGTCGAACTTGCACAGTCGAAGTAAAGATGCCTTGTGCGCTCTGGAATATCCAGATTTCGTAGTTCTTCGTGTAAATCCTTAGAACATCTGCGGCCCAACC
>JACMJO010000351.1 GCA_014380605.1 Fimbriimonadaceae bacterium
AGCGATGGATGCGGAGTTTCAGGTGAAGGCGGCCGAGGCAGATGCTGAAAGCTTGCGGACGCGTTTGGAAAGCGAGTCCATGACGCAGCAGTCGACCATTGCCGGCATCAACGCTGAGTATAGCCAGGCGAAGTTGCAGCTCGACACGGACGAGGTGCTGGGCAAACAGGGCCTGGTCCCCGAGATTCTGCTGAAGATCTCCCGCATGCACGTGTCTGATTTGGCGAACCGGTTGAAAGTGGAGCAGCAGCGGCTGGCAGTCGGCGCCAGGTCAGTCAAGGCGCAGATCAACGCGCAACAATCGCGCATCCAGCAGTTTCGGGCCCTCTCCAGGTTGAAGCGGGATCAGGCCACGGGTTTGAAGGTGCTGGCCGGTACCAGCGGAGTACTGCAGGAGGTGTCGGTGCAGGTAGGACAGCAGGTCACACCCGGGTTCAACATCGCACGGGTGGCGGATCCGGCTTCGCTGAAAGCCGAACTGAAGATTGCCGAGACGCAGATCAAGGATGTGAAACTGGGCCAGGCGGTCGCAGTCGACACGCGCAACGGTGTGATCCAGGGCGAGGTGTTACGCATCGATCCGGCAGCACGTGAAGGCACTTTCATAGTTGATGTGGCATTGACCGGTCCCTTGCCGGCAAGTGCGCGGCCTGATCTAAGTGTTGATGGGACGATAGAGTTGGAACGCTTGACTAACGTTTTGTACGTGGGGCGGCCGGCGTTTGGACAGGGGCAACAGACGGTAGGACTTTTTCGCTTAGACCCGGATGGGCAGGGAGCTGTGCGAACAGGCCGAGCAATTGACCAATGAGCAAGCCGGCGTTGAAGTGGTCACCAGCGCCCGTGCTGATCTTGGGCTTGGCGGTGAAGGGGCCCGTGACAAAGAATTCGCCGGTGGCATCCGCGCCGCAGGCAAATTGGATCGGGTGGACGACCACGGTGTGCAGGCCGAGTTTTTCCCGGATGGCGCCAGCCATGGAGGCATAGCCTTTGGGGTTCTTCGGGAAGGATTTCAAACGGAGCACCTTGCCGACATGATTCGCTTCGCTTTCATTCAGGCCGAGGGTGACATCATGGAATTGCTGGAATTCCGCGATGGTCTTGAGGGCGGCGGTGAGGTCGGCATCAATGCGCTTGGCCGGATCTGCCAGATCGAAGAAGAGGTGCTTGCGCTTGCCTTCTTTGATGGGTTTGAACTCGCTGAGGATTTTCTTCCAGAGCGCGGACATATGGGGAAGCATGGTCCAGTTCACCATGGCCACGAAGTCGGCGGCGTCCCACATTTGGCGGAATTTCTTGTCGCCCAAGCGCTTCTTGATTGTTTCCCAGCTCACTTCATGGACGGTGGCGTGTTGACCGATCATGAGCTTGCCGTCGGCGAACTCGAGGGCGGAGGTAAGGGCGGGTTCGGAGACGCCGTAGATTTTGGCGCGTTTGGCGAATTCGGAGAAAACGGGGTGGACTTTCGGGTAGCCGACCATGCCGACGTATTCGACCGGGGCTCCGAGGGTGCTGAGGGCGAAAGCCATGATCGGGCCGTTGCCGCCGATTTTTTCAACCGTGGATACCACTTCGAAATTGGCACTTTTTCCGGCTGCTTCGCTGATTTTCTTGGAGAAGTCCTTGATCGACTTGTAGGCGGTGTATTTGGTGGCGGTTTGGCGCTGCTCGACGACTTCCTGGATGGTGTCGACGAAGCCGTCAAAACCTACCAGACCGTTGTATTTGAGGAGTTGGGCGCGGGATCCAATGAGGCGCTCCGCAGTTTGGCGGGCAAGTCGTGAGTCAGTCATAAGCGAGCGAAAATAGCGATTTCATGGCAAATTTCAAGCGCTAAGGTGTCGACCGTCTATTTAGGGACACAAAGTCAAAGAGTCCATTCGACTTGGACTTCACGCTTCAGGCGCGTTTTGTTGCTCTCGTAGAACACCTTGCCTTGGGTGGCGCCGAACTCGTGCACGCACTTGGTGACCTTGACGTCGTAGCAGCAATATTCCGCAATATCCATCAATCGACCCTCTTTCCACCACTTGAGGGCGTCGGTTCCCACGGCCGTTTTGTTGACTCCCAGAGAAGCTTCGGCCAGGGAATCGAGTCCAATGCGGTGGCCAATTTTGCTCTCGAGGTCGACCAGCATATCCAAAGTGGGAACTTGGGAAAAATCGAACAGGGTGTAAGGCATGAGGACCGTATAGTCGAAGCGGAGCAGGTTGAAGCCAATAACCAGGTCGGCGCGTTGCAGTTCGGTGATCAACTGGTCGATGTCTTTCTCGTGGTAAATAACGTAGCTTCCACGCGCCGTGCTATAGGTGACACCAATCGACATTTTCATGTCGGCGATATGGTCCCAGCCGCCGACCTCTTGGGCGCTTTTCTGGGTTTCGAGGTCAAAGTAAACGAGATTCTTGGCCATGGGGTCGGATGGAACCACTAATGGACACTAATTCATGGAAATAGGGAATGGGAAAAAAGGAGGCCGTTCTACCTGTTGGAATGGAACCTTCCCGTCCTGGCATCGCGCTCGTTGCTGCGCGAGGTGGCGGCATGGACATACCACCAGAGGCGCCCGTCGGCCTGCCAGCAGCGTTTGTGGCTGACTTCGACGTAGGCGACCCAGTTCCAATCGATCTGGAATCCCGGCTTTTGGCCGAAGTTCCTTTCGTACCAGGGGAATATGCGGTTGTGCAGATCCTTGAGAGCATCTTCCTTGGTCCTGCCCCATCCGTTCGGTTGGGAGACGTAACGAATCATTCCGGCCTTCACCCCCGTAGGGAGGGTTTGTGGATCTGCATTTGCCGGCACAACCGAGGCAAGTTGGGCTGACGAAGTGTTCAGAGCAGTACCGAGGCCCAGTAATAAGAGAAAGACAATGCGCATGGGAGAAAGCATGAAAGTACAACAGCGGGTGGCCAATCAAAAAGTGCCGCCCAAGAAGCAGACCACCCCGCAGATTTAGCTCTTGAGAGGTGTTTAGAAAAAAAAAGAGCGGGCATACAGGCCCGCTCTTTGTAAGGAGAAAAACTAAAACGAATAACTAAGCTTTGGACAAGCGGCAGGGGAAAACGTTCAAAAAAAGAATTATTAAAAACAAATAAAATGCATACAAACCTATAAGCATATGCCCATCAACGACTTGCCATAGTAAATAAAAACGGAAATTTAGGGGGTCAGTCGTCGATAAAATAGGATTTGACGAAGAAGAGGGTTTGTCTACGTTCATCCGCAGGAGTGGACAACTGAGAATCCGCGGCATGAATCATGCTACGTTAGTTTTCAGTTAAAGGCCGGCTGGAAACAGTCGGTTTTGGCTACCCAAACAAAAACCAATAAGGAGAAATAACTAAAATGAATAAGATGATTGTTGGTCTCTTTGCCGCGGCTCTCGTCGCCTCGCCCGCTTTTGCGGACGTCGGCGCACCTGCCCCCACGGCCAAGGACCTCGAAAAAGTAGTGGAGAAAGTCAACTTCGTTGAGACCGCCAAAGAAGGCATCAAGCTCAGCGGTTATGTTGACGCAGGTTACATCTATAACTTCATCGGTGGTGGCTCTGTCATCAACGGCCGTATTGTTAATGATGCGAACTCAAAAGGTGACTTCAACCTCAATGCAGTGAAGTTGACCCTCGAAAAGCCCCTCACCAAAGCCAATGAATTCCAGGCCGGTTTCCGCGCTGACCTCAAAGTCGGCGAAGATGCCAACAACCTGAACAATGGCGTGACCGGCAGCGGCGCCGCCTTCAATGGTATTGGCGGAGCTAACGTGGGTGCAATCAACCCCAACAGCGGTTCCTCGGACACACTTTCCTTGGAACAAGCGTATGTCATCGTCCGTGCCCCTATCGGCAACGGCTTGGACATCACGATGGGTAAGTTCGCCAGCCTGCTGGGTTATGAAGTCGACGACCGTCCGGCCAACTTGAACATCACGTTCGGCTATGACTACGTCTTCCAAACCTCCCACAACACCGGTATCAAGTTCTACTACCCCGTCAACGACATCGTTGAGCTTCAACTCGCCGTCACCAATGGCAGCGGTCTTGATTCCTCCACGACCTCGGCCGGTGGCCAGGGACTTGGTGGCGTCTTCGCCAACGGTTTGACCGACGTCTCGGACAGCGACAGCATCGGCGCCTACGCCACCATCAATATCAAAGCTCCGGGCGGCAATGCCAACTGGTTCAACGGTATTTATGTCGCTGAAGGCACCGCGGATGGTATCGCGGAAAGCGGTCGTGACTTGCTCTGGAACAGCTGGGGCAACTGGGCTCCGAAGTTTGCCAATGACAAGCTTCTCTTGGGCTTCAGCAACACGATCGGTATTGTTGACGACAACGCGGCTGGCACAGGGGCTGGATCCTTCTGGAACCCCAACCTCTATGCGAAGTATCAGTTCACTGATATCTTCAGCTTGGCGGGTCGTGCGTCCTACCTCCACACTGTTGACGGCTTCGGCGCCCCCTCGGCCATTGCGGTCCCCAGCGCGGTCAACGGCGATGCCTACTCCTGGACCCTCACAGCTGGTTTCGACTTGCTCGAAAACCTGTTGCTCCGCGCGGAATACCGTGTGGACTTCTATGATCAGGGCACGAACGGCGTAGCCAACGACGAAAGCGGCGACGTTGCGAACACCCTCGCATTCCAAGCAGTTTACACCTTCTAATCTAAGATTAGTTTAAGGTTCTTAAAGACCCCCGCATTCCTGCGGGGGTCTTTTTTTGCCCGTATCCATCTGCGACGGAATCTTTCCGGATCTTGGTGGCTTTGATCAGCTACGGAACCAAAGAGCCCGCAGGAGGAGTATTTCGGCCAACACTCTCTGGGCCGTATAAACCCATCCGTGGGGGAAATCGAGAATCAGACCCTTGACCACTAAGCAATA